>JASHVN010000417.1 GCA_030044555.1 Xanthobacteraceae bacterium
TAGGCGGCGATCGCCTGTTCGACGCTGGGAAATTCGGAGATGACGATGCGCTCCTTCTGCCCGGCTTCGAAGGCGGTCAGCGCGGTGCCGCGGGCCAGATAGCGGCAGCCGAACGGTGCGGTCGCCTTGGGCGCCAGCTCGGCGTAGGCGGCGAGTTTTTTCGGATCGGAAATCGAGCGATAGCAGGTGACCCAGTAGCCTTTAGGCATCGAACGCTCCCTTGAACGCTTCCTTGGCAGGCGCTTTACATGCGGCGCGGCTCAAGCTTGCCGCAGCGGAGCGCTCAGGACAACAGTTCGTCCGGCAGTGCGTTGGGCTTATAAGCGCGCGGCGCGCTCTTTGACAGCAGCAGGACAAACGGCCAAACGAAGGCGACGCCCGTTGCCGCCAGAATGAGCGTATGCCAATCGCCGGTGAACAGCGTCAGTCCGACCGGCGTGACGACGAAGAACAGGCCGGCGATGACGAGCGTGACCATCAAGGTGCGGTAGCGCCATGGCGCCATGCCGGCGCGAAAGCGGATCGCGCCGGAAGCCCGCGGCGCCAGGTGCGCATGCAGGTCGCGAACGAAGTCGCGATAGAACGGCGTTTGTGCCGCGCTGGGCAAGCCGCTCGATGTTGCGTTGGACACGACGATGGCGCTGCCGTCGGTGAAATCGATCTTGCACTGGTCGATGGCGTTCTGCGCGTTGCCGAGCGCAGCGATTTGCAGATGCACGGCCGCTATATCGCTCCAACTGACCGCGCGCGGCGTGCCGTCGACAGTGAACGTCAAGCCGTCGTCGCCGACGGTAATTCCGTGGTTGGGATTGCGCCAATAAACGCGGAAGCCCGCGGCGGCGAAGTAAACGTCGTGGGTCTGCGGCTTCGCCCGCGGCGAAATCGGCATGGTGAAATCCTGCAAAGCCCCGCTCGACACGCGTCTGGCGCGCAGAATATTAGTCGACGCCGCAGCGTTTTCGGTTCAGGCTGGGCGGCAAAATATTTGCACCGCAATCCGAGGAATCGTCCGGAGGATCGTGTCATGTCGTTCTGGAGCGCGCTGTTTGGCCGCCAGCCTGCCGCCGAGACCGCGAAGGCCGCGGAGCCGGTCGAGTACAAGGGCTTCATCATCCGCGCGGCGCCGTACAAGAACAACGGCGCCTATCAGACCGCCGGCAGCATCGCGCGCGACGTCGGCGGCGTGCGCAAGGAGCACCGCTTCGTCCGCGCCGATTCTTATGCGTCCTACGAAGACGCGCTGAGCTTCACGCTCAACAAGGCGCGGCAGATCATCGATCTGCAGGGCGAGCGTATGTTCAACGACTAAGCCCGGCGTCATTCCGGATCGCCGCGCAGCGGCGAGTCCGGAATCCATAATCACTGTTCGCGACTATGGATTCCGGGCTCGCGGGATTTAGACCTTGAGCATGATCTTATCCGAAAACCGGTTTCCACTTTTCGGGATCATGCTTTAAGCCCGCGTCCCGGAATGACGCGCTACGCCACGCCCTCGACGATGCGCAGATCGCGTTGCGCGGCGTTGCCGAGTTTTTGCAGCGCGGCCTGATAGCCGGGGCCGTCATGCGCGGCGATGGCTTTCTCGACGCTGTCGAATTCGATGATGACGAGGCGCTCCTTCAATCCCTTTTCGTAGGCTTGGACGGCGTTGCCGCGGGCGATAAAGCGGCCGCCGGCGGCGGTAATCGCGGGCCCGGCGAGCTTGGCGTATTCGCCGAGCGCGGCCGGATCGGACACCGAAAAATACGTCGAGACCCAATAGGCTTTGGCCATTTCAACCTCCCTGTGGCGATGGCGCGAATTGGTGGCACGGCGGCAAAGCGGACGCAACGCGCCTTGCCGCGTCGACACGGCGTTTGCCGCCTTACCAAAGAAGGCAGCCTCACGGCCTCACCGGAGAAGAAAGCCGCTTAAGCGGCGTCGACGTCGTCGCCGCCGGCAACTTCGCGCTGCAGCCGTTTGAGCGCGCGCCGCAGCGACGCGATCTCGCTTTCGAGCCGCGCCACCCGCGCGTCCAGTTCGCCGGTGGTGCCGTTGGCGGCGCGGCTAGCGTCGGGAAACGCAAGGCCGACTTCGCCGCCGTGACGCCATTCCACATGCGCGCGCACGGTCTGCTCCTTCTTCGGAATATAGAGATCGATCATGTCCGGCACGCTCACCGTATCGGAAAAAGTGATGCGCGCGCCCTTGTCGGACAAGTCGCGGATCAAACAATCGAAAGCGCTGCGCCGATTGTTGAAATAGACGCAGCCGCGCAAAAAACTCTTCTGTCTGACCGCTTGGCGGCGTTCGCCCATGGTGCCCTGCCTCGTCGCCCCTTTTTGACACGAAGCGGGCACGAGCTTAACCGCCACACGTTTAATGCGGTCTTAAATTAATGCGGTCTTAAACGCAGTCTTGTTGCCGGGCGGCTTCGCCGGCACGGCGTCGGCATTGCCCGCCGCCGCACCGCCTTACCAAACCGAAAACCAGCGCCCGACGTCGTAGACGAGGGCGCCGATCGCACATGCCGCAAGGCCGCCGCCGACCAGTCCGAGCATGATCGCCGCATTGAGCCGGGCGAGCATGCGCCGATCGAAGAAATGCGTCTTACCAACACTGCAGCTCATGGCCGCTGTCCCACGCGCCATCGCTGGCGCCGTCCCAGTTTTTCCGCCCCACGCGTTCTGAATGCGCGGCATAATGCGCCGCGACGGCGTTGCTTTGCAAGCGTTGCGCGGCTTCACATTTTCTAACACTCTTCGCATGATTGCCGCTGCCGCTCCTTCTTCTCACGTGCGGGAAGACGGCGAAATACAGGAAATAAAAGGAGGAAATTCCCGATGCATGTTTTCAACCTCGAGCGCGAAGCCGCCTTCGATCCGCAAAAGCACGTAGAGAAAATCCTCGGCACGGTCGAGAGCGGCGACGTCACCGTCGCCTGCTGGGAGCCGGGCCAGATCAGCCCCAATCATTGCCACCCGCACGCCACCGAAATTTATTTCTGCTTTACGGGCGGCGGCACCATGCGCACGCCCGACACGACCGTCGCCGTAGTGCCGGGCGCCTTCGTCGTGCATCCGCCCGGGGAGGTGCACGAATATGAGAACGGCGCCGCGCGCACGCTGCTCTTCCGCGTGCGCTACGGCGCCGAAATGGCGGCGCGCCATTTGGACTGGCGCGGCCGCCCGGGCTTCATGCAGAGTGCCGAAGACGCTGACTATTACCGGCGCAATCCGCCGGTGCCGGCGCTTAAGGCCCCGGCGGACTGAAAACCCGCTTACGCACAAGCGGCAACAGGCGAGCGCCTGCAAAAAAGACGTGCCGCCCGCGCGGTCTATTCCGGCGGATGATTGCTCGGCGCGCTGTTCATGACGCAGCTGTCGGCATTGCCGTGTTTGGAGGCTTGGCACTGCGCCATTGAATCGAAGGCGCATTCCTTGTTCGTTCCGCTGATCAGGCAGACGGTGTGATGCTGATAGCTGCCCTGAGCAAATGCGCTCGAGCCGGCGAGGCATGCGGCAAGCAAAGTTCCGGTGGCTAAGACGCGTATCATGAACAACCTCCGTCGCTCCCTCCCGGAGCGATCAACTCTGGGGCGCGGCGCCGGTTCCGCTTCCCCGGCATGGCGGCCAGGAGAGCTTGGTGACTTGCAGCTCCGACCTTGCTAGGCCACGGCGCCACAGCCGCGAAGGGGAGGGTTAATGTTCACTAAACCGCGTTGTCCGGTGATCGCCATCGAGGAGCACTATTGGGACGAGGAGCTGGAAAAGACCTATGTGGGCGCCGAGGCCGGCCGGCCCGGCGAGCAGTTCAAGCGGCTGCACGATTTTACCGGCATGCGCATCAAGGAGATGGACGAGGCCGGCATCGACGTGCAGGTGCTCTCCCACGGGGCG
>JASHVN010000418.1 GCA_030044555.1 Xanthobacteraceae bacterium
GGGCTGGAACGGGAGCCTGAGAGAAGACTTGCGAATATTTGTTACATATATATCAATGATTTATGTCTATGCGATGAGCCGGGGCTCGCGCATCCCTTGCTTTTTGTCTCTGTAAATGAGACTAATTTCCAGTCTTTCTTTCTCGCCCGGTTCTGAGGTGCGCCATGAACTGCGCCAAGCCGCCGAAATACGCCGTACTGATCCGCTGGGGCCGCTTCCGGCTCGACTTGGTTGGGCGGCTTCCGATCCTGGGCGCGATGACACTGCTAGCGGCGCTAGTGGGCGTGAAGATGCTGGTGTTTTGAGCGCCGCGCGTTCGCGAGGCGGCGGGGACGCCGATACGCATAATGACAGAATATGGAACGTTGGAACGGCCGAGGAACCTAGCTGGTGCCCGAGACGGCACGGTCGTTGTTCCCCCCGAAAGCCGACATTCGCAGGTCGAGCGCTGATGTCCGCTAAGTGCCACATCCGGACATTATCGTTACCGTTGTCCATTTCAATTTTGACTTTTAGCTGAGATTTCAACGTGCAGTGCACACGCCGGCAAATCGTACATGCTCATCCTGGGGGCATGGTTGCGGCTACGCCGCAGGGAAGGGCCAGCCTCGTTCCGATTCATCGCCGTCCAACGTAGAAATCGACGAGGCTCGTTAGAGTATCAGGGGATGTCTCGGGCAGCGCGTGTGTTGGATGGAGTGTCCAGGACTGGAACACGGCTTGATCGGGGTGCAAACCGTAGTCGCGCTCCATCAGAAGCACATGATTTCGCGCAGATTGCACCCATGCTGCATCGGATGCATCGGTCGAGTTGCCATTGTAGATGATGCCGACTCCTCCCAGCAGGCTCTGCTTGATCAGACCCTGAGTGTACGCATAGACCATCCGCGCGCGTTGGGGCGCATGTGGTTGGGCCCAGGCCGCGTCAAGCTGCAGAAACGCCAAAGGCCGGCCGACTGCAGATCGGAACTCCGTCGCCCATGCTGCATAATCGCGCTGCCAATTCGGCTGGCTCGCCAAAGCATTTGACGGTTCGATGTCTCCTATTATGACGTCCGGAAATTCCCGAATGTACACCTCAAGGCTGGGAACAATGAGTTTGACGACATCTCCGATGGCGATCCGGCAGCTAGGTTGGTCGCCAAGCTTACCCGTGTAATAGTGACCAAACCACAATGGTTCGTCCATGGCGATGTATTTGATACTGCCGCCGGCCACCTTGACTTTCCGAGCGATCACTTCATGCATCGCCACTGGACCATACCCCTCGACCAATCCCCACCCTCCGCAGGCCGGCTTCGGCTTGGCTGCGACATTCATCACGCCAGCCTCCAGGCCAATGGCGATGCCACGTCGCTTCATGTCGGAAACGACGACATTCACTTCTTCCTGGGGCGCTGCATTGAATGCTTGGTTGGCATAGAACTTGAACACTTGCGTGTGCGAGGCGGCGTTCTTCCATGGCGCTTCGGGCTTGAAAAGCTCCATCCGGTCGACCACGTTCCCTTGCGGAGCCAACCATATCTGCTGAGCTTCCAGCGTTGTTGTACTGACAACGAGGCCGAGCCCAACGACCGCAGACAACCACGAAACGCAATAGACAGACACGGCATACTCCCTGATTTTTTCGGCTTGGTACGGTGTAAGAGCGCACCGGCTGCGCGCCGTGGGAGCGGGCAGATCGGCGAGGCTAACACGGATCCGATAGAGGAATTGAGAGGCGGTACAATTCTGTCGATTTTCAGGAAGGTGGAGACCCGGGCAACTACAAAACTTCACATTTTGTGACGCTATTGAAGCTTAGGCAGAAATCTTTTTGCAAGAAGTATGGCTCGGGTTCGAAGACACCTGGACGCAGATTCCGGCATACGCGCGCGTTCGCGTTGCTCATCACGCACAGCGGCGGGATACGCAACTTCTGATTAGGAGAAGAGGCCCGATCAACATCCTATCGCTGAGCTGCAAAAGATGGCCGTTAAACTTCAAGCCGCCGAAGAGCGGATCAGCGTCTTCGAGGCCGCGATCAAACAATGGCAGAACCGCGCCGTACGAGCCGAAACTCAGCTCCTGGAATTGATTCAAAACCAAATCAAACGCCAGTGAAGCCAAACGAGGCTAAGCCGTCTAACCCCTACAAGTTCCGCGAGTTATCCAGATGCGGGAAGTTCATTAATGGACGTTTGTCGTGTTCGACCGACGTCCGTTTTAATCCCAAAGGCGGACGTCGGTGATTGTGGAACGTCCGCTAAGCCCCATACGCCGGCTCATGCAGGGCAGCAGTTTTCACTGCTCTTCAATCCGCTGGACGGGATTGGCCATGGGCTTGTAGCCGATAGATTCTTCTCGCTAAAATAGTGCGGGCTTGTGCGGTAGCCAAAGGCCTTTCGCTAGCTGATTCTCCGCAAAATCGAGGAGTTCGAAGGATGCGAAGGAAAGCTGCAATTGTTGCGTCGTCCCTAGTTATGACGTTGGTAGCAATGACGCCGCTCGCCGTTGCGCAGCAAAAAACAGTTTCGACCTGTCGCGCCGAGTGGCGAGCCAACAAGGCGGCTAATCAGGCGGCTGGTATATCGGAAAAGGCCTACGTGGCTCAGTGCCGGGGCGGGGTAGCACCGGCCCAGACCACGGCCGCTCCCGTGATACCACCACCGGCTCCCCCAGCGGCACCATCGGGCGCAGGACAAAAGACTGTTTCGGCCTGTCGCGCCGAGTGGCGAGCCAACAAGGCGGCTAATCAGGCGGCTGGCATATCGGAGAAGGCTTACGTCGCTCAGTGCCGGGGCGGCGCAGCACCGGCCCAGACCACGGCCGCTCCTGCGGGATCCACGGCTCCCACAGCACCACCGCCCGCCGGGCCACCGGCGCCCACAGCGGCTACGTCTCCGAATCCAATTCCCGCCCCGGCTAAGCCATCCCCGCTCGCCCCAAATCAACTTGGAGCAAATGAGTTCACAACGGAGGCTCAAGCCAAGGCGCGCTGCCCGGCGGATACCGTGGTGTGGGCTAACCTGCCGTCGCGAATTTACCACTTCACCGGCACGAGGTATTACGGAGAAACAAACAAAGGCGCGTATATGTGTGAACGGGACGCCGTAGCTGCGGGAATGCGCGCCGCGAAAAACGAGACCCACCCATAATTTCGGCGGGCCCAGCCACCAATCGACGACTCGCAAGATGGCAGCGAATGACACTTAACGGACGTCGGCTCACCGCTCTCGGATCTCTCTTCTTCGTGCCATTAGTGACATCGATTTCTGCAAGCGGCCCGCGCGTTAAATTCATATGATGCCGATGTCTAATCTAATGCGTCGGATCAAGAATGCAGGGACCTAAAATCGCGGAATTGGCGGCTTTTGCTGCAATCGCCGAGCGCAGCAGCTTCGTCAAGGCAGCTGGGAGTCTTGGTGTGTCGGCATCGAAGCTCAGCAAGATGATACGGGCGCTGGAAGAACGCCTTGGTGTCCGACTTTTCAATCGGACCACCCGCAGCGTCACGCTGACCGAAGTCGGAGAGCATCTTTTCGCGCAAGCGCGCCCCGCTCTTGACGGACTCTCCGACGCGCTCGAAAGCATCAAGGCCTTCCGAGACACGCCGGCCGGGACTTTGAGGCTCACCGTCTCAAGCGTCGCTGCGGCCATGGTCATTGCGCCAATCCTCGGCCGGTTCGTCGCTGCTTATCCAGCGATCACGCTCGATATCAGTGTCAAAGATGGTTCGATTGATCTTATCAAAGGCCGCTTCGACGCGGGCATTCGCCGTGACAAGCGCATCGAGCGGGACATGGTTGCTGTCCGTATCACTCAGCCGGCCCGTATTGTCACTATTGCATCCCCAGCCTATCTCGCGAAGCATGGAACGCCCAAAGCTCCACGCGAGCTACGCCAGCACAATTGCATTCAGTTCCGACTGGCGGACGGAACAATAGCCAAATGGGAGCTTGAGAAAGGCGGCAGGAAGGTAGCGTTAGCTGTCGACGGCTCCCTTATTGTTGACAACGTAGACCTTATGCTGCGCGGCGCTCTTGATGGGGCGGGAATTGGCTATTTGCTCGAACCCTACGTCAACTCATTCGTGCGGGACGGCCGTTTGATTCCTGTGTTGGAAGATTGGTCGCCGCGCTTTTCGGGTTGGCATGTCTACTATCCTAGTCGCCGGCAGATGCACACTCCGCTCAAGGTCTTTGTTGGGTTTGTTCGCAGCATGAATCCGCTCTCGTGAGCTAGGAACGCAAAGCAGCTTGGGTGCCGCGGTACTTAAATCGGCAATGAGCACCGCAGAACAAACCCCGCTAATCCATTTTCCTCGTTACCCCCCTCTGAGCGTATCGCGCCCAAATCGAGTCCGGGCGGTTTGAAAAGCGGCCAAGTCGGAGCAAGCCCAGTCAAGGACTATCCTCGTCCTGTAGTATGAATGATCTTATTATTTCCTATAGGAAATACTCCATGCGCCTGCGAACGGTTTCCTCCTTATGCGGCGGGACCAAACTCCATATAAAGTTTGAGTAAATTTATAAGATTGCGTCGAGTACCCAAGCAAGAAGGTCAAATGAGTAATTGTAAGGTACTGCAGCAACTTAGGCTGAAGCGCTGACGGGAAGTGTCGTCATTTTTCCACGGCATGGATCGAAAGAGATCTGCGCAGGGAACAGTGACGGCTAGATTATGGCTCGCGCAGCAGGCGAGCTGCCGATCAGCAAATTAAGAATTTGTAATTCGATACCGACCGGCGTTCCCGCCACTATCCCACGTTCCTGAATGAATTGGTTGTCAGTCCGGCCCAGTTTTTCATGCACGATCTAAAGCGCAGCGTAAAATCAAAGCCTTCCAGTCGGCGCCGCCCTATCATGATCGTTGCAGGGCTGATCATTATTGCGGGCGTCGCCTTTGGACTCCGGCAGATCACCCGCAACACGGAGCCCGGCGGAGGCAATGCCGGCCACGGCGTAGTAAGCGCTGTGCCCGTCACTGCTGCGATTGCGGCCAAGCAGGATGTTCCTGACATCATCAACGCCATCGGCTCAGTGCAGTCGATCGATAGTGTTTCGATTTTTCCGCGCGTCACCGGTGCGATCCAGAAAATCGAGTTTTCGCCTGGTCAAGATGTCAAGCAGAACCAGGAAATGTTCCTGATAGATCCGCGTCCTTACCAAGCGGCGCTCGACCAGGCGAAAGCACAATTGGCGCATGACCAAGGAGTACTCGCCGAAGCGCAAATGGACCTGCAGCGCTACAAGACACTCGAGCAGCAAAAATCAATCGCGGGTCAGCAGGCACAAGATCAAGCTTATGTGGTCGAACAAGACCAGGGCACGGTGCAGTTAGATCATGCCAACGTCGAAACCGCGCAACTTAACCTGGATTACTGCCACATTGCCGCACCGGTTTCCGGGCGCGCCGGCACGCTCTTGGTTGACCTCGGTAATCTTGTCGGTCCGCCAAGCGGCGCCACCAGCAGCGCCGCTTCGGCAGCCGCCACGAGCACCGGACAAACGACAAGCAGCAGTCTGATCTCCATCACGCAATTGCAGCCGATCTACGTGAGTTTCTCCGTTCCGCAAAATGCTCTCGACCAGATCAAACGCAATCAGGCGGCAGGTCCACTGGAGGTGGACGCCTACTCGCAGGCCGGAAAGCTGCTAGAGAAGGGCAAGCTGGCTGTTATCGACAATCAGGTGAATACCAGCACCGGCACCGTGACCATGCAGGCGACCTTCGCCAATGCGGATGAGTCATTGTGGCCCGGGGAATTCGTGCGGGTCGCGCTGATTACGGAGACACGCCAGAACGTCGTGACCGTCCCACCGCCAGCTGTGATGGCAGGTCCAAACGGCTCATACGTGTACGTGATCGGCGCGAACGATCAGGTCAAGCGAGTTGGCGTCGAGGTGACCGCCCGCCAACGGACTATCGCCGTTATCGGCAAGGGGCTCTCCGGCGGGGAGCGTGTGGTTACTGACGGGCAGTATCGCCTCGACAATGGAACAAAAGTCGCCATTCGGCAGGCGGCGGGGCCAGCAGCACCGGCTTCCACGGAGGCGCAAGCGCAGTGAATATCTCAGAGATATTCATTCGCCGGCCGATCGCCACAGCGCTGTTGATGGCCGGAATCCTGCTTTTCGGCTTTGTTGCCTATGAACTCCTGCCGGTTGCGGCGCTGCCCAGCGTAGATTTCCCAACGATCGTGGTGACGGGGCAACTCCCCGGTGCGAACCCGACCACGATGGCGGAAACGGTCGCGACGCCGCTCGAAAACGAATTCACCCAGATCCCTGGTCTGTCGCAAATGACTTCGACGAGCGGGCTAGGGCAAACTACTATTACATTGCAGTTTGATTTGAGCGTCAGCATCGACGCTGCGGCCGGCCAAGTGCAGCAAGAAATCCAGGCCGCGAGTGGGCTCCTGCCGAAGGACATGCCCACGCCGCCGACTTATCGAGAGACCAACCCGTCGGACCGGCCGATTCTCATTTACGCTGTGCACTCGGACGCGATGCCCGAATATCAGCTCGACACCTATGCCAACACCGTATTGGCGGAATCGCTGTCAACGGTGCCCGGCGTCGGTCAGGTATTGATCGGCGGCGAACAGCAGCCGGCCGTGACGGTGCAGGTCGACCCGGGAGCGCTCGCCTCGCGCGGAATCAGCTTCGCCCAAGTCGGTACGGCACTCAGCAACGCCACCCTCGATTCTCCCAAAGGCAACCTCGAGGGGCCGCAGCAGCAAGTCACCCTCGACACCAACGATCAACTCCTCAACGCTAGCCAGTTTCGCAACATCATCGTGGCCTATCAAAATGGAGCGCCAGTTACTCTCAAAGACATCGCCACCGTGATCGACTCCGCCCAGAACACGCGCACGGGCGCTTGGTTCGACGGCAAACTCTCCGAGCTACTGCTGGTATTCCGCGCGGCCAATGCCAACACCGTCCAGGTGGTGGACCAAGTCCAATCGATGCTGCCGCAGCTTGAAAAATCGATACCGCCGTCCGTTCATGTTGATCTTTTGAGCGATCGCTCGCAGATGATTCGCGATTCAGTCAGCGACGTCGAAAAAACTCTGCTCATTACCGCCACCCTCGTTGTTCTGGTCATCTTCGCATTCCTGCGCAAACCGTGGGCCACGGCGATTCCGAGCGTGACAGTGCCATTGGCGATCATCGGCACATTTGGCGTCATGTATCTGTTCGGTTACAGCCTCGACAATCTGTCGCTCATGGCGCTCAGCATCGCGATCGGCTTCGTCGTCGACGATGCCATCGTCATGATCGAGAATATCGTGCGCTATATCGAGGCCGGCCAAAGCGGCTTTGAGGCCGCATTGCGGGGGGCCGGCCAGATCGGCTTCACCATCGTCTCCATTACTTTCTCGCTGATCGCCGTGTTCATTCCGCTGCTGTTAATGTCCGGCATCGTCGGTCGGCTGTTCCACGAGTTCGCCATGACTGTCACGATTGCGGTGGTGGTTTCTGCCTTCATCGCGTTGACGCTCACCCCGACGATGTGCTCGCTATTCCTGGCTCGCGAACATGAGCAACAGCCGGGACGCATCAGCCGAATCTTCGAGCGCTTCTTTGATTGGATGCTGCGAGAATACGATCGCGGCCTGAATTGGGTGTTTCGCCATCAATTGCTCACGCTGCTGAGCACGGTCGCGTTGATCGTGCTCACCGGCTATCTCTACTACGTTATCCCCAAAGGCTTCATCCCGCAGGAAGACACCGGCTTCCTGTTCGGCCAGCTCGAGGCGAGGCAAGACATCTCCTTCGACGCTATGGCGAAGCTGCAAGATCAAACCGCCAAGATCATTCTGCAGAATCCGAATGTTGCCGGACTGGTTGCATTTGCCGGCGCGACCGGCGGCAATTCGAGCGAGAATACGGCACGCATGTTCATCCAGCTCAAGCCGTTCTCGCAGCGCGAGGGGATCGCGAAGGTGATGGCCGAGCTGCGGCCCAAGGTGGCCACGCAAGTCATTGGTGCCAATTTTTTCATGCAGGCAGCACAGGATATAACAGTCGGTGGCCGCCTCGAACAGGCGGAGTACCAATACACGCTCACTGACACGAATTCAGATGAGCTCAATCATTGGGCCCCGATCCTGCTTTCCAAGATGCAGGGCATGACGAATCTGACCGATGTGGCGTCGGACCAGCAGATTGCGTCGCCACAACTTAACATCGAGGTCGATCGGGACGCCGCATCGACTTACGGCGTAACCCTCTCGGCGGTCGATGCGGCACTGTACGCGGCGTTCGGGCAGGAACAGGTGGCAACTATCTATCTTCCGACCGAGCAGGCGAAAGCCGTCCTGGAGGTGCAGCCGAAGTTTCAGGAACAGCGCACTGACCTGTCACAGATCTATGTACCGGGCACCAGCAGCACGGGGGTGACAACGCAGGTGCCCCTGTCCACAATCGCCCATTACACAAACTCGGTCGTGCCGCTAACGGTCAATCATCAGGGCGTCTTCCCCGCGGTCACTCTTTCATTCAATCTGGCGCCGGGCGTGGCGCTCAGCCAGGCCGTCGACGCAATATCCATATTAAAGACGCGGCTTCACACTCCGGACACTCTGCTCGGCTCGTTTCAAGGAACCGCGCAGGCCTTCCAAGCGTCGCTGACCACCACGCCACTTTTGGTCGCGGCCGCCATTGTCGTTATCTATGTGGTGCTTGGGATGCTCTACGAAAGTTTTATTCACCCCATCACAATTCTCTCGTCGTTGCCGTCTGCAGGCGTCGGCGCACTGCTCATGCTGATGCTGTTCGGATACGAGCTTACTCTTATTGCGTTCATCGGCATCATCCTGTTGATCGGCATCGTCAAGAAGAATGCAATTATGATGATCGATTTCGCGCTTGAAGCCGAGCGCGTTGAGGGAAAGAGTCCACTTGAGTCGATTCATCAGGCCTGCCTGCTGCGGTTTCGGCCGATCATGATGACGACTATGTGTGCACTCTTTGCCGGCTTGCCGCTTGCCGTTGGTACGGGCGCCGGATCGGATCTCCGTCGACCCCTCGGTATCGCAATTGTCGGTGGTCTTTTGGTCTCGCAAACCCTAACCCTATACACGACCCCAATTATTTATCTGTACCTCGACCGGCTCAGTCGCTGGGTAGGGGGACAACGCACAACCTCGCGCGGCTTGAGTACGGAAGGGAGTGGAGGATGAACCTGGTCGCCGTGCGCTGACATGGGTGGCGGATCGCATCTAACGTGTTGGGTCGGGGGCCGTCAGCGGGGGAGTTTTGGAAGCACATCTGTTCACCCACGCAAGAGGGCGTGGCGTTTGTCGGGTGCGAGACGTGGCCTTGTCACGCGCGACGGCACTGATAATCGGATTGTCACTTACGTCATGTGCGGTAGGACCTAATTACTCACGGCCGGGCGCGCCTATTGGGACCAACTTCAAAGAACGCAAGGGCGACGCATTAAAGGGCTGGAAAGTTGCCACACCGAGCGATGGCCCCGACCGCGGCGAGTGGTGGGCGCTCTACCGCGACCCCAAGCTCGATTTTTTGATCGGGCAGGTCGAAGTCTCCAACCAGACGGTCGCGGCCGACGCCGCTGCCTATGAACAGGCGCGCGCTGTCATCCGGGAGGCGCAAGCCTCACTTTTGCCCGTGTTGACGGGAAGTTACACTTATACCCGCACGCGAACCGGTCCAGCCGCCTTGGCCTCACAATCAGGAGGAGGTGGTGGGGGCGTAACTGGCGGCGGGGGCACCTACACGACGACGTTCGTCCCACAGCTTGCCGGTACGTGGGACCTCGACGTTTGGGGAAAAGTCCGCCGTCAGATCGAGAGTAACACGGCCGCCGCCCAGGCGAGCAAGGCCGATCTCGATTATGCCAAACTCTCCGAACAGGCGATGCTTGCCACCGCCTACTTCGATCTCCGCACAGAAGATTCATTGCACGATCTGCTCGCACGCACGGTCATTGAATATAAAAAAACGCTTGCGATCGTACAGAACCAGTTCAAGGCGGGCTATTCGGTCACGGCCGGCGATCTGGCGACCGCCGAAGCCAACGTCGAGACCACACAAGCCCAGGAATTCGCGGCGGATGCACTGCGCGCGCAGTACGAACACGCCATCGCGATGCTGATCGGTCGGCCGCCGGCCGAACTCACCGTGGCGCGGCGTGATCTGAGCGGCAACATACCAAGAATTCCGGTCGCACTTCCATCTACGCTGCTTGAGCGGAATCCCAACATTGCCGCAGCCGAACGAACGATGCAGGAACAGAATGCGCTGATCGGCGTCGCGGTGGCCGGTTACTTTCCGGACATCAGTCTTTCCGGCATGCTGGAGTGGATCGGGAAGAATCCCTTACCGTTTAACGCGGCCAGCGAAATTTGGTCGCTCGGGGCCGCGGGAACAGAGCCATTATTCAACGGTGGGCTGACTTCGGCGCAAGTCGATGCGGCGCGCGCCACCTATTGGCAAAGCGTGGCCAATTATCGCCAGACCGTGCTCACAACGCTCCAAGGGGTCGAGGACCAGCTTGCCGACATCCGCCACATGACACAGCAACTTGGTGCGCAGGACAAGGCGGTAAAGAACGCGCAAACGGCAGTGAATGTCTATTTGAACCAATTTCAGGCGGGGACAATCGCGTTTACGACGGTCGTGACCGCAGAACTCACTCTATTGGCCGATGAAGAAACCGAGCTGACCATTCGCCAGGATCTCTTTCTCGCCAGTGTCACGCTGATCGAGGATCTCGGCGGCGGCTGGGACACGACACTCTTGCCTACCCAGAAAGCCTTGCAGCAGTCGTTCTCACTGTTGCCAAAACTGCCGACACGGTAACGGCGGGGCCGAGCCCGCGCGCTGCACGAGATGAGTTCACACTCGGCGCAGTCGCGCAGAACCTCCGCCGTCTCGCATCGCTCGTTGATCGCCGCCGCCAGCAGCAGAGCCGTGCTGCGCGAGCGGGATTACCTTTCGCCGATGCTTGTAAATTTGTGCAAGTCCGTTCCAAGCGCTCACGCCTATCGAAAGCGCTTTGGGAGCTTGAGCCGCGCGTTCCGTCTGGCTGGTTACAGATTGGGTTGATGATAGCCTGTGTTCTCCCGGTGCGCCCGGGCGTCGAAACCGCCTGCGGCGAGGCGTCTTTACGACGCAGCAATCGCCGCTCGCCAAGATCGCGAAAGGGTGTCGCATCGAGAAAATTGCCAACGAGCCCGGCGACGCGCGTCCAATCGGCGCGATCGGAACCGTGCTTTGCTCGGTCGGCGTTCCGGACGTTGGCGTCGCCTATTTCATCGAGTTCGACGCTACGCCGCGACAGGCAACATTCGTCGCCGAGGGCAAGATCGCCGCAATAGCGGCGGAATGAACGTCAATCAGCAGAATGTCGGCTTTGCCCGATAGCTGCCCTCGAAGCTGACATCGTCATTGGTCGAAAAGTGCCAATTCATAACGTGACCGTAACTTCGCTGCTTGCGCAATCCGCCGTCGGAGTTCTGCCTTGCTGCGCGCCGCCTTCGAGGGCGGCGCATGGTTATCCACAGACCCAATTGCATAGTGTTGGAATTCGGGCGTGGAGAATTTAGATTCGGTCCGGCTCGTCGCCCCCGAGCGGCGTAGGTTTGGAATGCAGTGCGATGAGTGGTCGGCGAGTGGGACGCCTCGTTTCTGATACGGCTGAAACTGTCATCGCATTTGCCGCCGACGCGGCAAAGTCCGTCCAATATACCAAGGTCCTCCTTTGGGGCGGGTTAGCGACTTTACTCGTGGTCGCGGCGGCACCGATATTAATTCAAGCTGATATGCCGTCGGTGGGGATAAACAACACATTGAAATGCTACGACCGTGCTGGAAATTCCCAGCCGTGCCCAGCGCGAGCCGGCGCCTCGCCATTACGATTTGATGGCCTAAAAGCCGGGACCTATCAACCAGCGAGTTGGGCAGCAACCGCCGTCCATTTGCGAGAAAGTCCGACGACAATTGCCGCTGATCAACCAGCAAATGGGAAAACAAATGCACCAGCCGCAAGACGCAGCACTGCGCCGCAAAAACGCACAGCGTCGGCCATCTGCGGGCGGCGTTTACTTCCGTGCGTCTTCTCCGCCCTTCGGAGGGAGGTCACGCATCTCGCATCTGTTGCCGCAATCGAGGCGGGAACTCTCCCCGCCAGGAGACTAAAGGAAAGATACCGGCCAAAAGATCTTTAGGCCTCGCAAAGGCCGGGCGGTGAGCGCAATCTGCTTGGGGGTACTGGAACTCAGATTTCTAACTAGGCCAGTGGAGTGCGCCAGGACGGTGCGGGATGATACGTCGGCCGAAATCCGATCCGACGATAAGCTTCTGACAGCGTGCCAAACCGTTTGCAATATTGGTAACAGCTCGGAACGGACTTGTTCGCGTTTATGAGCTTTTCTGAGAGTCCACCGTTCTCTCGCCAAAGGTTTCGCAGCGCATCCAGCATTTTCTGCTTAGAAAGGCCGCGCGGGCGGGTAGGACTTTCTCCCCACCAGTTCGCGGAGTATCCGATGCGCCGGTATGCAGGAATCATTCCGCCGAAACGATAGTCAATCGTGCCGTGGCATAGACCTGTCCCGTCCCCGTCAATAATCGATTTGCTAAGGCGTCCGTGGCGGTACAAGAGAGCCCGTAAGCGGTCCAGAAGCTCTTCATCGGGAGCACCACGCACGATGCGCGGAGCCCTGACGCGCGCGGCGTCTGGCACGAATCCGATCAGCTCATACGCGCGTCGCAGGCTACCGAAGCGCGTGAAATAGGCCGAAGGATACGGCACATTTTCGCTTGTTCGGATAATCTCCTCAGTCAGATAACCGTGTTCCTCCCAGAGTTTTCGGAGTGCATCCAACATTTCATCGTTGGTAAGTCCGCACGGACGCCCGTA
>JASHVN010000419.1 GCA_030044555.1 Xanthobacteraceae bacterium
CGACGTCGGCGCTAACGTTGGCTGCCATCAGGCTCGTTTGCGGATCGTTGCCAGGATCAGTGATCGTCACCGCAATGGTCGGCAGCTTCGCCGCCGCCGACAAGATATCGGGACGCAGCGCGGTTGCGACGACGGCAAGGCCGGCGATTGCGCACAGGCCGATCAGGCTGGCGGCGATAGGGCGGGGCACGCCGCGCCATCGCGCGCGGCCGCTTGCGACAGCCTGCGGCGCGTCGCCGGGCGTCGTCTCCGGCTCTGCGCGCTCCATCTCGGCGTTCTGCGGCGGACCAGGCGAAGCCGCTGCGGCCGCTTCCGGCTCCGCAGGCCGATGCGCGGTGTCGGCCGGCGCGCGCGCCACTTCGGCTTCGAACAGATAGCCGAGGCCGGATATGAGCTTTATCAATTTGCGGTCGTTGTCGCCGAGCGCCGAACGAATCTCGCGAATGCATTGAAACAAGCTGTCTTCGCCGACATGAACGTTCGGCCAGACCGCCTGCATCAGCTCCTGCTTGCTCAGGGTTCGCCCGGCATTGGCGGCGAACACGGCCAGCATGGCAAAGGGTTTCGGCCGCAGCCGGACAACTTCGCCATCGGGACCGCGCAGCTCGGTGCGCAACTCATCCAGTTCGAAGCCAGCAAACCGCAACACTGTCGCTCTTCGTCACTTTTTCGACGGTGCAAGGCCAATATCAGGAAAGTCCAGGAAGTGTAGGGTCAAAACTCGTAATGTCCCGATTGAACGATCATCCGGGAACTCGAAAGCCCGCCGGGCGGACGGAACGAAAGCTGGAACACGATCGTTCAATCACCGCACGGATCCGCTCTATCGCTGGCTGAACGGACCGGCCTGATGTTCGCAGCCAGAATGATCGGCCGCCGGCCGCATTGGTGGCGGGATCGGCCCTAGTTCGGCTGACGAGCCGCTCGCGCAGCCGCCATAGCCGCAGCCGCTCGACTGAGCTGCGGCGGAGAGACCCCATGGCAGAGAAGCGAATGGCAGAGAAACGAAAAATTTCACTCGTGCTGGCTGACGTTGACGGCACGCTGGTCACCGAGGAGAAGGTGCTGACCAAGCGCGCACAGCACGCCGTCGGCGCATTGCGAGACGCCGGCATCCGCTTCGCCATCACCAGCGGCCGGCCGCCGCGCGGCATGGCCATGTTGTTTGATGCGCTCAAGCTCGACACGCCGATCGCCGGATTTAACGGCGGGCTTTTCGTCTACCGCGATCTCACGATCTTGGAGGAAAAGACGGTGCCGCCTGAGGTCGCGCGCCAGGCGGTCGATCTGATGCGTCAGCACGATCTCGACGTCTGGGTCTACAGCGGTAACGACTGGCTGATCAGCAAAGTCGGCGCGCCCCATGTTGCCCGCGAGGCCTGGACCGTCAAGTTTGAGCCGAAGGTCGTGGCCGATATTGGCGAGCATCTGCAACAGGTCGCCAAGATCGTCGGCGTGAGTGACGATCTCGATCGGGTGCGGCGTTGCGAAGCCGATGCCCAAGCCGCCTTCGGGCAGCACGCGACCGCAACCCGCTCGCAGCCGTATTATCTCGATGTCACCAACAAGAACGCCAATAAGGGCGCTGTCGTAGACTATCTTTCGCAGCACCTTGGCGTGCCGGCGGCGGAAATCGCCACAATCGGCGACCAACAAAATGACGTTCTGATGTTCGAGCGCTCGGGTCTGAGCATCGCCATGGGCAACGCCTCCGACGAGGTCAAGGCGCAGGCGAAGGCCGTCACCGATTCCTATAACGATGAAGGTTTCGCCAAGGCGATGGAGCGCTTTGTTCTTGGTCCCATAGGGCTCGCCGCATGAGCAACGAAACGATCGGGCGCGTCGAAATCCTGCCGGACCCGCTGGCGCTTGCGCGCCATGTCGCCACCTGGATGATTGCGGTGGCCCGCGAAACCGACGGGGCGTTCCGCGTTTCGCTGTCCGGTGGATCGACGCCGAAGACGCTCTACGGGCTGTTGGCTTCGCCGGAATTCAAGGACCGCTTTCCCTGGCGAAACGTCTCCTGGTTCTGGGGCGACGAGCGCTTCGTCTCCTACGACGATCCCGAAAGCAATTATCGCATGGTGCGCGAGGCCATGCTCACCAAGGCGCCAGTGCCGCGCGAGAACGTTCATCCCGTTCCCGTCAATGGCTCGCCCCAGGACGCCGCTCGGCGCTACGAGCGGACTCTGCAGGATGCCTACGGCGCAACGACGCTCGATCCCGATCGCCCGCTGTTCGACCTGACGCTGCTTGGCCTCGGCACCGACGGCCACACCGCCTCGCTGCTGCCGGGAGATCCGGTGCTGGAAGAGCGCGAGCGCTGGGTGGCCGCTGTTGCGCATGGACGGCCCGAGGTCCGCATCACTATGACCTATCCGGCGATCGAGAGCAGCCGCCGTGTCGCCTTTCTGGTCACGGGGCGGGAGAAGGCACCGATTCTGCGCACCATTCGCGCCGGCAACAGCCAGGTGCCGGCGGCACGCATACGGCCTGTCGGCGAATTGGTTTGGTTTGTCGACCAGGCTGCGGCTGATGAACACGCTAATAAACACCAGGTCGGCAAGCGCAGCGGCAGCGGCGACTGAAGCGAGGCGACATCAATTCTGAAGCGGTTCCAGCTCCACGCGTCGGGCAGCGACGTCGCGACGCTCGACCGCCTCCGGGTCTCCCTTGATCACGTCAAATACCGTCTGCTCTCCCTCGCGCCAAAAACGAATGTCAAACACATGCTCGCCGACGCGAAGATCATGCACCGTGAGATCAGGCAGCCATGCGGGCAGGTATGGATCGACGTAAAGCTTGTTTTGCGGCGCATCCGGCACAAATCCCAGCATCGCCTGCGTGAGCATAAACACCGAGCCCGCCGCCCAAGCCTGGGGCACGTTCGCACCGATATACTGCACCGGGAAATTCGTCTCATCGCGCTGCGCGGCGGTGTAAAGCTCCGGCAGTTGATTGAGCAGAAAGTGACCCGCCGCGAAGCTGACGTCGTGGGCGATCTGCGCGGCCTGCATGTGAAAACCGTAGCGTTTGAAGCCCATGGCGATGATGGCGTTGTCGTGCGGCCAGACCGAGCCGGTTTGATAATTGTATGGATTGAACGCCAGGTGATCGGCGGACAACGTGCGGATGCCCCATCCGGTCCACATGTCCGGCGCCATCAGGCGGTCCACCACCCTCTTGGCGCGTTCGCGCGGCACGATGCCGGACCACAGGCAATGACCGGGGTTTGATGCAACGGTCAGAACCTTGTTCTTCTCGCCATCCAGCGCATAGGCGTAGAATCCGAGTTCCTCGTCCCAGAACGTTTCGTTGAACTGCGCGAACAGGGCGGAGGCTTTGCGACGCAGTTCCGCCGCACGCTGCGGCTCGCCAAGCACATCAAACACTTCCGCCATACGGACCCAAGCGTCGTAGACATAGCCCTGCAGCTCGCAGAGCGCCTTGGGCCCCTTCACCAGTGAACCATCGGGATACATGACAGCATCGCCGGAATCCTTCCACGACATGTTCTCGTAACCTGCTGGCGACCGGGTCTGATATTCCTGAAACCCATCGCCATCGCGGTCGCCGTACCTGTCGATCCAGGCAAGGCACCCTTCGGCCGTCGGCAGGTGCCGCTCCAACAAGGCTCTATCGCCCGTCGCGCGCCAGGCGGCGTGCAGGGTTATCAGATAAAGCGGCGTCGCATCCGCGGTGCCGTAATATGGCGTGTGCGGAACGAGCTTGAAGTGCGCGAGCTCGCCGCAGCGCAACTCGTGCAGGATCTTGCCCGGTTCAGCGTCGCGGTATGGATCATCCTCCTTTGCCTGCAGCCCACCCAATATTTCCAGCGAACCGCGCGCGAACTTCGGGTGGATCAGGATATTCTGCAGCGAAACGAGGAGGCTGTCGCGGCCGAACGGAGCGATGAACCACGGCAGTCCAGCCGCCGGCATAAAGACGATGTGGTCGGTGCCCTTGATGGGCAAGCGCAACGCGGCCATGTCTTCGAGCGCCTGGTGAAAGAGACGGTAGAATTCTTCATTGCTGGTGTTGATCTTCACGACGGTCTTCAACCATTGTGACATCGTCGCAAATTGAGGAGAGTCTTGGCTCGCCGCAACGCAAGCATCGGGCGCACAAAGGAGCTCCTGGCCATCCTCCAGCCTATAGTGCAAACACGCGTGCCAGGTCTCGTTTCGTTGCAGCGCCACCTCAAAACTAAGCCGGCCGTTGGCGGAGACGGCCTTGGATGGGGCACTCGCAACTGAAATTGTCACCGCACGGCGAAAATCCTGATTCAAATACTCGTTGCAAACCTGTTGCTGGCGCTCAGACCATTCCGTCGTGATCTTGCCGCGGCGTACGATCTGACCTGATTTGACCTCGAAGATGTCGGCAAAGTCACTGCGAAAGGCGATCTCGAGTTGAAAACGCACCGGCTTCATGCTGTTGTTGGTGATATCGATATCTTCGTGCAGGCCGCCGCTGAGCGATCGACTGATGGTCAGGCCGAGGGTGCGCGGCGGGATCGGGCCGTGTTCTGTCAGGATCGCGGTGTTGGTGAGATAGATGCGTGCGGCGTAGTAGCTGATGGGACCGCCGTTCAGCAGCTGCCAGGACACGCCGTTGGCATAGATCGCCCAGTTGCTGATGATCCGCGTGTCGCGGAAGTACAAGCCCTTGTCGCTCGGCCACGTAATGGTGCCGTCGGGGTCGGTGACGAGCACTGTCTGACCCTGATGGATGGCTATCTGCGGTGGGCCAACCTGAACCTTGAACGCCATGACGCGAGGCCCTCGTTTCGAACAGTCAATCAATATCTATGAAGGCGCCGCCGCCCCCGCCACGCTGAACGAGCCGGGGATTTTCAAGGTTGGCGCCCACCCATCCGCGGCGTAAGACGTCCGTGCCAGGAGGCATCGAGCTAAGGTCGCGACGGGTTCTGTTTCACGATCGTTGCGACGGCCATCGCCAGTATGCGACTTCCGGCATATCCTCACCGTGTTCGCTGACGTAGAGTTTATGACGCTCCATGGTGCTCCAGTAACGGTCGGTTGCCTTCTCCACGTCGTTGTGCAATCGCGGAATGCGGCTGATCGCATCCAAGGCAAGCTGGTAGCGATCGAGGTTGTTCAGAACGACCATGTCGAAGGGCGTTGTCGTTGTGCCCTCGTCCCTGTATCCGCGCACATGGAAGTTGTCGTGGTTACGCCGCCGATAAGTCAGCCGATGTATCAGCGCCGGATAACCATGAAAGGCGAAGATCACCGGCCTGTCCGCGGTAAACATCTCGTCGAAATCGCGGTCTGAAAGCCCATGCGGGTGCACGCTCGGCGGCTCGAGGATCATCAGGTCGACGACATTCACGACGCGTATGCGGATATCCGGCACGTAATCGTGCAGCAGCGCGACCGCCGCGAGTGTTTCCAGCGTCGGCACGTCGCCGGCGCATGCCATGACGACGTCCGGATCGCCGGCATCGTTGCTCGCCCAGCGCCAAATGCCTGCTCCGACGGCGCAGTGTTGGGCCGCCGAATCGATATCGAGCCACTGCCATTCCGGCGCCTTCCCGGAGATGATCAGATTGATGTAATTTTTGCTGCGCAGGCAGTGGTCGGCCACGGACAGGAGACAATTGGCATCCGGCGGCAGGTAAATGCGCGCGATCTCGGCCTTCTTGTTGACAAGGTGATCCATAAAGCCCGGATCCTGGTGCGAGAAACCGTTGTGATCCTGCTGCCAGACATGGGATGTCAGCAGGTAGTTGAGAGATGCGATCGGCTTCCGCCAGGAAATATTTCTTGTGACCTTGAGCCATTTCGCGTGCTGATTGACCATGGAATCGACGATGTGGATGAACGCCTCATAGCAGGAGAAAAATCCATGCCGTCCGGTCAGCAAATAGCCTTCGAGCCAGCCTTGGCATAAATGTTCGCTCAACACCTCCATGACCCGCCCCACCGGGCTCAGGTCGACGTCGACGTTTTCGATGGCGGCCATCCATTCCTTGCCGCTCACCTCATAGACGGCGTCGAGGCGGTTGGAGGCGGTTTCGTCGGGACCAAAAAGGCGGAAGTTGCGCGTGTCGAGGTTTAACTTCATCACGTCGCGCAAAAACGCGCCCAGAATTCGCGTCGCTTCAGCGCGGACGCTGCCGGGCGCCGGAAGGTCGACCGCATAGTCGCGGAAGTGAGGCATGGTCAGCGGCGTAAGCAACGCGCCGCCATTCGCATGGGGGTTGGCGCTCATGCGCCGGTGGCCGGTCGGAGCAAGCGCCGCAAGGTCTTCCCGGAATTTGCCGTCTTCATCAAACAATTCGTGCGGCCGGTAACTCTTCATCCATTCTTCGAGCTGGCGCAGGTGCCTGGGGTTGTCGAAGCCCGAGAGCGGCACCTGGTGCGCGCGCCATGTCCCCTCCACCAGCTTGCCGTCAACGAATTTGGGTCCGGTCCAGCCCTTGGGCGTGCTGAAAATGATCATTGGCCAGCGCGGCCGGTCCGGCCTGTCAGACGTGCTGGCGCGCGCAGTTTGTTGAATGTTCCGGATTTGCGCGAGAGCCTTGTCCAGCGCAGCGGCGAGTTGCTGATGGACCTTGGCAGGATCGTCACCTTCCACAATCCAGGGGTCATAGCCGTAGCCGTAGAAGAGTTCGATGAGCTCGCGCTGACCGATGCGTGCCAAGATGGTCGGGTTGGCGATCTTGAAGCCATTGAGATGAAGTATCGGCAGAACCGCGCCGTCGCGGGCCGGATTGAGGAACTTGTTCGCATGCCAGCTCGTGGCGAGCGGCCCGGTCTCGGCTTCGCCATCGCCCACGATGCAGGCCACAATCAGGTCCGGATTGTCGAAGGCCGCCCCATAGGCGTGAGCGAGCGAATAACCCAACTCCCCGCCCTCATGGATCGACCCCGGAGTTTCCGGGGCGACATGACTTGGAATGCCATAGGGCCAGGAGAATTGCCGGAACAGCCGCCGCAATCCCGCGCGGCTGCGCTCGATATCCGGGTAGGTCTCCGTATAGGAGCCTTCGAGGTAGCTGTGCGCCACAAGCCCCGGACCGCCATGCCCCGGGCCTATGACATAGATCATGTTCAAATCGTTTTCTTTGATCACCCGGTTGAGATGCACATAGATGAAATTCAATCCCGTTGTCGTACCCCAATGCCCCAGCAATCGCGGCTTGATGTGCTCGCGCGCCAATGGGACTTCGAGCAGGGGATTATCTTGAAGGTAGATCTGGCCAACGGTGAGGTAGTTTGAGGCGCGCCAATAGGCGTCCATTCTCTGCAGCAGGCCGGGCGAAAGCGGCCCCGACGCGGCTGTTTCCGGCAACTCGGCTGTCCGAGATGATCGAGCCCTCATGGACGGTACGGCTCCGTGCGGCACGGCTTTTAAACTAATGCTCATGCGGCGGGAGTGTTCCGCAAGGCCAGGCTCGGCGCCCATCCTGGCAAGCCGGCGCGGGCGATCGATCGCGGCGGCGCCGCGACCGCAAGGTTGCTGACCGCCAGTCTGCCAAGTGGCCTGAGGCCGTAGAATCCAATCGGGACGCTCGCGGATGCGTTCCACAGGACGCTTGGCACCATGCTTGGCACCGTCTTGGCTGTCATGTGAAGGTCATAAGCGCAACGCCGACGATCGTGGCAAAGAGAATCCCAGCGCGCTAACGCGATGACCACACAAAATAGCATTGTATTCTGCGCAAGCATGAGCGGCGGGAACCTGCTCAGCGAGATCGGTC
>JASHVN010000420.1 GCA_030044555.1 Xanthobacteraceae bacterium
CCCAAAGAACCGAGCCAAGGACGTCGTCATATTGGGATTAAGTGAAACACAGACGTCGATACACGCAGCAAATGCGCGACAGACAAGCACCCCTGTGGATAACTTACACCCCTGTGGATAACTTAGAAGACCGTCACTGACGTAACCTACCGATGAAACAGGGCCCACTGATCGGGCGCCGGCAACAACCCCGCCCAGGTGCATAGCCCGAGGAACAGAAGGGTTGTGCCGAAAAGACGAACGGCACGCTGACAGTAGCTAAGGCGCCAGCACGCGGTCATGCAGAGGGCGAAGATGATAGCTTGCCACCACGCGACATGGAGCAGCAGCGGGCCAACGAAATAGACGATTCCGGTCCACAAGAGATTCTTGTCGAGTATTTCCATAGCCGTCCCCCTGCAGCCGCTGCCGCCGCAACTCAGCGCATGATGCGGAAAAGTGCGGAGCGGTTTCCGAAAAGATCATGCGCAAACAAAGAGCTAAAGCGCGGTGATGATTCATCCTCAAATCATCGCGCTTTAGCGGTACCGCTCGGCGTCCGACGCCTCGAACAGCGCAAATACGGGTTCGTTCTTCTCTGCGTAATCGGCAAGGGTCGCCCAGGTCTGCGCCATGTCGACCAGGATCAGTCTGTCACCGGCATCGTCTTGCTGCTTGGCAAAGAGCAAGCAGCGGATAGCGTAGCCCCGGTAACGCACTGCCAACTCGGCGGGTGTCATCGCCCCCCTCCTCGTACGCACACCCTCCCCTTCGTGCAACGCGATCGCGCTTGGGTTGTTTGCGTGCCTACGGAGTTTCTAGACGGTCCCCCACCAACAAGGGGCAGTAGGCTGGGGGAATTGGTGGGGGCCCATCCAGACAACCGGCATGTCTATGCTGTCACTGGTTGCCCGATTTGTCTCTCCCTGAATCACATTATGCCCTACCAGCTTGATGAAGGCCGATAGAGCAGTGAAACGGATAACCGACGGCGACATCGCCGGCGGTGAGACGGATCGCGGTGAGTGCCTCCCCTTAAGGAAGCCGCACAGCATCAATCGGTTAAGCTGCTGTCCCGCCGATCGCTAAAGCCAGACGGCGGAATGAGAGACCGGCTGCGCGAACTCTTGCACTGGCGCAAGATCGCAAGACCGTGATGCTGCGATCTGGCCTTAACTCCCGCGCCTCATTGGCGATGACGTCCCGCTCGGTATAGGGTGTTGCGGGCGCAGACGCCGCCGAGGCCGCGCGCAGCCGCCATGCACTGCGCGTGCGTTTCAAAGCCGCAATTCCTCGCGCCGTGGCCGACATGCGCGCACCACGGAAAGTTTTGCGCATTCGCGGGCAGGCTCATTGCCGCCGCGCCGAGGATCACTGCACCAATCAAGATCAAGATGCGCATCGTTCGCCTCCCATCATAATGGCACTTAAGAATAATCGTACGAAAGGCTAAACGGCGCTTCTTCCTTGGGTTCAATTCCTTTCGAGGCAAAGTCGCCGGCTGGCTTAACATTCGCTTGCCGGGTTCCGTCGCTTTGCGCGTACGACGGACTCTTGCCGCTCCGATCGAATTATTCGCAGACCTTGTTCCGCGGATATTTATTCAATCCGCAGACAGTCCAGGGCCCGTCCGGTGGCGCCGTCGTTGTCCGCCAGCGCCGCTTCGATCAGCGCACGGCAGGCGACCAGTTCATCGAACGCGGCGCGAAGCTTGCGCCGGTCTTCGCCGCTCATGCCGCTTGGCGGTTTCGCACCGGCTTCGGTTTTTGCGCTGGCTTCGGTCTTTGCGCTGGCGGCTGCGGGCGACAATGCCGGCTGAGGCCGAACAACTGGAGCGCGCTGCGCGCCCGCGCGCCCGCGCGGGGGCAAGGCCAGCGACGACAGATCGGGTTCCGTTCGCGCATTTGCCGCTACGGCTTCGATCTCGTCCTCTGCGCTCTCCTCCGTCTCCTGCGGCACGAGTTCGCGCCAAATAGTCTGCACGTAGCCAGCGCCCTGCTCGCGCAAGATTCGCTGGACGCCGCGGATGGTGTAGCCCTCGCCGTAAAGCAGATGCCGCACGCCGCGCAGGAGATCGACATCCTCAGGACGATAAAAGCGCCGCCCGCCGCCGCGCTTCATCGGGCGAATTTGCGTGAACCGGCTTTCCCAGAAGCGCAGCACGTGCTGCGGCACGTCGATTTCGTCCGCGACTTCGCTGATCGTCCGAAAAGCCCCCGGCGCCTTTTCCAATGGCCGTCCCCACCGCGTTCCCACGCGCCGCTAATGTCCGATTCCGAGGTTCGCATGATTGTGCGGCACGCTCGTTTGCGCACTTCGGAATCGTAAGGACACTAGCACATATTGATTCTAGTGTGGCCTTTGGTTCAGAAGTCCGCATAACGAGATCGCGGCAATAATGATGCGGACTTCTGAACCGCCACACTTGAGCGCAAGCCGCATTCAGGCCGAAGATTCGTCTTCCGTTTCGGAATTGATGCGCTGCTTGAGTATGGCCGAGGGCTTGAACACCATGACGCGGCGCGGCGAGATCGGCACTTCTTTTCCGGTCTTCGGATTGCGCCCGATGCGCTGGCCCTTTTTGCGCACCACAAAGGAACCGAACGACGACAATTTCACCGTCTCGCCACGCTCGAGACAATCGGTGACTTCCTTAAGCACCAGTTCCACGAGCGCGGCGGATTCGCTGCGCGACAGTCCGACCTTTTGGTAGACTGCCTCGCACAAATCCGCACGCGTGACCGTCTTACCCGCCATGACCAGCCCCGCCTGCACCGCGGCCGACTCATATCGACCCATATGGTGCTGATTTTTCAAGGATATTCCCTTTGCCGGGCAGGGTCAACGGGTTGAAGGCTTCACCAGCGCAACAAAGCGGCCCCCCAGGTGAAGCCGCCGCCCATGGCCTCCAGCAGCAACAAATCACCGCGCTTGATGCGGCGTTCGGCGAGCGCGTCGGCGAGCGCCAGCGGAATCGACGCCGCCGAGGTGTTGCCGTGGCGGTCGACGGTGGTGACGATCTTTGCCGGCGCGATGCCGAGCTTGTGCGCCGAGCCGTCGATAATGCGCTTGTTCGCCTGATGCGGAATAAACCAGTCGATGTCGGCTGAGGTGTATCCGGTGGCCTTGAAGGCGTCCTCAACCACGTCGGTAATCATCGCCACGGCGTGGCGGAACACTTCCCGCCCCTCCATGCGCAAGTGGCCGACGGTCCCGGTGGATGACGGGCCGCCGTCAACGTAGAGTTTCGACTTGTGGCGGCCGTCCGAACGCAGTTGCGTGGTGAGAATGCCGCGCGCGTTGGGGCCCTCCGGCTGGTCCTGCGCGTCGAGCACCACGGCGCCCGCGCCGTCGCCGAACAGCACGCAGGTCGAGCGATCGGTCCAATCCAGAAGACGGGAAAAAGTTTCCGCACCGATCACCAGCGCCCGCGAAAACCCGCCCGATCTGAGCAGCGCGTCGGCCGTCGCCAAGGCGTAAACGAAGCCGGAGCACACCGCTTGCAGATCGAAGGCGGCGCCGCGCGTGATGCCGAGATCGGCCTGCACCGAAACGGCGCTCGCCGGGAAAGTATTGTCGGGGGTCGAGGTCGCGAGCACGATGAGATCGATGGACTGCGCTTCGACCCGCGCGTGCGCCAATGCGGAGCGCGCCGCCTGCGTCGCCATTTGCGAGGTCGTTTCACCGGGCGCGGCGATGCGGCGCTCGTGAATGCCGGTGCGCTGTACGATCCACTCGTCCGAGGTATCGACTTTGAGCGCCAAATCCTCATTGGTGAGAACGTGGCTCGGCAGATAGCTGCCGCAACCAAGAACAACCGAGCGGCGTATGGTCACGACGCCGCTCCGCTGAGCGCCCGATGCTGGGAGGCGTGATGCCGGCCGAGAGCGGCCGTGATCTTGGCCAACAGCTCATCGTGCACGACGCCGTGGCCGATCTTGATGGCCGCAGCAAAGCCCTCGGCGTCGGTGCCGCCGTGACTCTTGATGACGATCCCGTTAAGCCCGAGGAACACCCCGCCATTCGCCCGGCGCGGGTCAATACGCTCTCGCAGCTCGCGGAAGGCGGAACGCGCGAACAGGTAGCCGATACGGGCGCTGAGCGAGCGGTTCATGGCGTTTCTTATGTATTCGCCCATTTGTCGCGCCGTGCCCTCGGCGGCCTTCAGCGCGATGTTCCCAGAAAAGCCTTCCGTGACTACGACGTCAACCTTGCCACGGCCGATATCGTCGCCCTCGACGAAGCCGTTATATTCGAGGTCGGGCAACTTCTCCTCGCGCAGGATACGGCCGGCCTCGCGCACCGGCTCCAAACCCTTCACCTCTTCGACGCCGACATTGAGCAGTCCCACCGTGGGGCGCTCGAGCCCGAGCACGATGCGGGCCATGGCGGCGCCCATGACAGCCAGATCGACCAGATGCTCGGCGTCGGCGCCGATCGAGGCGCCGAGATCGAGCACGATCGATTCGCCGCGCAGCGTCGGCCACAACGCCGCGATCGCGGGCCGCTCGATGCCGGCCAGCATCTTGAGTTCAAACTTCGCCATCGCCATGAGCGCGCCGGTATTGCCCCCCGACACGGCGACGTCGGCGTCGCCTTTCTTCACCGCCTCAATGGTCAGCCACATGGACGATTTCCAGCGGCCATAGCGGAGCGCCTGGCTCGGCTTGGCATCCATGCGCACTGCGACCTCGGTATGGATCAGCCGCGACGCCGCCTTGAGTTGCGGATGGGCGTCGAGAAGCGGTCCCACCTCCGCGGAATTGCCGAAGAACAGGAACTCGCTTTGGGGATGGCGCCGCAACGCCAGTTCGGCGCCATCAACAACCACGCTGGGGCCATGGTCTCCCCCCATCGCATCGAGCGCAATGCGGACCTTGTCTGGCATCAATAATTGAACCTTGCGGTTCCTATTTCCGGGAAAGGGGGAGCCGGAAGCGAACGCGACAATACCGGTTCGGTGCCCGGACACAATGGCCCTCAACCATTGGGCCCTCAGCCATCGCCGCGGCCCTTTGTCCAGCCGGCGAGCGCGGCAAACGGCCCGTCCTCGGCTTGGCTGTCGTGCGGGGGTTCGAACACCGCGCCCGGCTTGCGTGGATAAGGATCGATGCCGAGGACGAGAAACTCGGTCGCCAAGGCGCCGAGATCGATCACGCCGCCAATCAACGGCTCCGGATCGTCCCATTTGGCGTCGGCGCCGCCATCGTCGGTTTCGCTAGCGCCGCCTGCGGCATCGGCGGCTGGCGGCATGAACAGGAGATCGACTTTCTCGTCCACCTCATTGGCGAGCGGCTCAAGCGTGACGACGCAATTCTGGCCGACCGTCGCCGAGACCCGCCCCGTCACGTGAAGACCGCCAGCGCCCTGGCGCGTCACATCGAAATCGGCCTGCAGGCGCGGCAGATCGCGCAATCCTGCCAGCCGCGCGATGCCGGCGCGCGCCTCCGCGTCGGCGATCAGCGCAAAGTGCTGGCCCGTTTCGGCAATATCTTCAACCGCGACCGGCACGTGCCAAGGAACTTGCGAGGGGACCGGCGCGGGCTTTTCCGCTTTATGTTCGCGCATCTGCAAAGGCCTCAGGGCTGGGAAAGGCGACATCTCCCCGCATCAGGGCACTGTCCTCCTGGGCGTCGAGCTCGCGGATGGCGGCGCGGACGTAGCGCGCAAGCCGGGCCGCCTTAATGTCGATGCCGTCGCCCTCGACAAAGATATTGCGTGCAAGCGCATTCTCAAAGTCCCGCTCGTCGCCGCTTTCGAGCGCGGCCAGATAAGCCCCCTGCCGGCCGTAAAAGGCCTCGGCGAAACGGCGCATGTGCTTCGGCACGGCAAGGTCGCCAATGCCCATTTCGCGCAGGTTGTCATCGAGATCGCGGCAAAAGGCGTCGAAAAGCCGCTGTCCAAGCTCACGCCCGCCACGCTCACGGCAATCCTCACTGCCGAGCCGGCGCAGCAACAGCACCAGATGCAATACGATCAGGTCGAATCGACCCTCGACGGTATCGGGCACCGCATAATCGGCGTAAAATGCCGCCGAACGTGCCTGCGCCACGATCATGCCATAGAGCGCAGCGATGGTGCGGTTCTCGGCAATACGCCGAAATGGCCGCAGGATCATGGGGATAGTCCGTCTCGCCGGTGCCGCTTTAAGGGCGGATGATTGAGCCAAAAGCTTCCCGCTTGCGGGGGAACGCAAAGTCGAGCGTATTCGGGGTACGGCAGCGGACGGCAGGACGCAAGGTAGGGCGGGCATGCGGGACACGTCGAGGCCGAACGGCAACGGCACTCTTACTCAGAGCACACGGACTCAGAGCACACGGCGCACCACCGCGGCTTGTCTGGTGATCCTGGCGCTCGGGCTGATGCCGGGAGGCTGCTTCGGCGAAACTTTTCAGCGCGGCTACGTGCTGCCTGAAGGCGCATTGCAGCAGATCCCGCTCGGATCGTCGCAGGAACAGGTGCTGATCGTTCTCGGCACGCCCTCAACCGTGGCGACCGTGAGCGGCGAAGCCTTTTACTACATCTCCCAGCGCGCCGAACGGCCGGTCTCGTTCATGCAGACCAAGGTGGTCGATCAGCGGGTGATCGCGGTCTATTTCGACAGCGACCGAAAAGTGCGGCGGATCGCCGAATATGGCATCAAGGACGGCAGGATTTTCGATTTCATCAGCCGCACGACGCCCACCGGCGGCGCCGATCTCAGCCTGCTGAACGGCCT
>JASHVN010000421.1 GCA_030044555.1 Xanthobacteraceae bacterium
GTCGACATCTGCGTGTCCTCTCGGGGTGTCGGATCTGGACACTAGAGCAGGATGGGTTTTCTTTGTATCGTTATCCCGCTCTAGCTTATTGTTGGAGCATGATCCCTCGGGTCAAGCCCGAGGGCATGCTTTTCCGAAAACCGGTATCCACTTTTCGGGATCATGCTCTAGCCGTCGAATTTCAGTTCCAGATCATCGACTGTCTTGAAATATGCGTCGATCATAGCAGGAGTGACATCCTCGAGCCTATCCGGCCGCCACGCCGGGTTGCGGTCCTTATCGACGATGACCGCCCGGATGCCTTCGATGAAATCATGCCCGGCGATGCATTTCAGCGAGATGCGGTAATCCTGCCGGAAGCTTTGCTCGATCTCGTTAAATGATAGCGCCGCGCGGACATTGCGCAATGTGATCTTGAGCGCGGTCGGTGACATCCGTTGTAATGCTGCGAGCGCCGCATGCGCCGCTTCGCTGCTGCTGGCGCGCTGCCGGGCGAAAATCTCTTCGACCGCGTCGGCGCTGTAGCAAGCATCGATCCATGCCCGCGCGGCGGAGAGTTTGCCCGAAGCTGGAGGAGTGGACATGCGCGCGAGGCGGGCTTGCACCTCCTCCCTCGTACGGCAATCGGCGAGCAGTGACGGAATTTCGGCAAGCTTGTCCGCGGCGATGTGAATGTCGGCGAGCCCGCAATAGATCCCGTCCGCCGCGCCGATGCGCTCGCCAGTCAGCGCCAGATGCGTTCCGAGCGAGCCCGGCGCGCGCGCCAGAAGGTACGATGCGCCAACGTCGGGAAAATAACCGATGCCGGCCTCCGGCATGGCGATCGCCGAGCGTTCGGTCACCACCCGGTGCGCCGCATAAGCCGAGATGCCGACGCCGCCGCCCATCACGGTCCCGTCCATGATGACCACCACCGGCTTGCGATAATGAGCAATCAGGACGTTGAGCCGATATTCGGTCGCCCAGAAGTTTTGCGGCAGCGGATCGCTGGATTTCGCCGCATCGTAGAGCGCGCGCAGGTCGCCGCCGGCGCACAGGCCGCGCTCGCCGGCGCCGTCGATGAGAATAGTGCCGGCCGAGTCATCTTTCGCCCAGGCGCGCAGATATTCCGTCATGGTCACGGTCATATCCAGCGTGAGCGCATTCAAAGCCTTCGGCCGGTTCAGGGTGAGGCGCCGCAGCGCGCCGCGTTCGCGAACCAGGACGTCGCCGTCGCGAAGGATCGTTTCGCTCATCGGCCGACGAGGCTTCGCGCCACGATGAGGCGCATGATTTCGTTGGTACCTTCGAGGATCTGGTGCACGCGCAAATCGCGCACGATCTTCTCGATGCCGTATTCGGCAAGGTAGCCGTAGCCGCCGTGCAGCTGCAGCGCCTGATTGGCAATGTCGAAGCACGTATCGGTGACAAAGCGCTTGGCCATGGCGCAAAGCGAAGGGGCGTTCGGCTCCTTTTGGTCGAGCGCCGCCGCCGCGCGCCAAAGGAATGTGCGCGAAGCCTCAAGCCCGGTCGCCATATCGGCGAGGCGAAACTGCAGCGCCTGAAACTCGTCGAGGCGCTTGCCGAAGGCGCGGCGCTCTTTCATGTAGGACAACGACTTTTCCAGCGCGGCTTGCGCGCCGCCGAGCGAACAGGCCGCGATGTTGAGCCGCCCGCCGTCGAGTGCGGCCATGGCGATTCTGAAGCCATCCCCCTCCTCGCCGAGGCGATTGTCGGCAGGCACGCGCACATCCTCGAAGCTGACGGCGCGCGTGGGCTGCGCGTTCCAGCCCATCTTGCGTTCGTTGGCTCCGAACGAAAGGCCGGCGCAGTCGCCGGGGACGATAAAGGCCGAGATCCCGCTCGCGCCCTCCCCGCGGGTTCTTGCCATCACCACGTAGAGGCCGCTCGCTCCGGCGCCGGAGATGAAAAGCTTCTGCCCATTGAGTACGTACGCGTCGCTATCGCGCATCGCCCGCGTTTTCAGCGCCGCCGCGTCCGACCCCGCGCCCGGCTCGGTCAGGCAATAGCTGGCAAACAGATCCATCTTGCACAAAGCGGGCAGCCACTTTCGCCGCTGGCTGTCGGCCCCATAAGCATCGATCATCCAGGCGACCATGTTGTGGATCGACATGTAGGCCGAGACCGTCGGGCAACCGGTCGCCAGCGCCTCGAAGATCAACGCCGCGGCAAGCCGCGAGAGACCTGATCCACCGACATCATCGGCAACGTAAATGCCGGCCATGCCGAGCTCGGCGGCCTTGCGCATTTCCGCAATGGGAAAATGCCTGGCTTCATCCCAGGCGATGGCGTGAGGCGCAAAAAATTCGTCCGCAAAGGCGCGCGCCATGTCGCGCAGTGCGACCTGGTCGGCATCGAGGGAAAATTGCGGGGCTGTTGCGGACGGGTCGAGCATGGCGGCGCCATCCTGGGTGCGCCCGTCGCAGCCGTCAATGCAGCCTCAATAACCCGGCGCGTGGTGGTGCCGGTAGTGTCTCCGCGGGGGCAATGGCCGCGGCCCAGGCCGATAACGCGGATTCATCTGGCAAAAACCACGATTGCCGGCGACCACATTCGGCCTGCATTCCTGGATCGAATAATATTCGCAATCGGATTCGAAGCGGCCGGCGCCGGTGTCCACGACGGCGCACCAGGGAGCGTTGCCGATAATCTGGGCGTGGCTCGGCGGAGCATAGAAGCAAAGGATTGCCGCGAGCGCGGCGATCGGGACTGCAATCCGCATCATCGATTCCACCTTGGTTCGCCGCAACGGGGCCGCGTGCCCCGCTTGCGCTCGGCTGATTATATTGGCTGTTGCAAAAATCAATCGCGCGAGCCAGCCGTGGCATAGCTTGGTTGGCTTGGTTTGTCGAACCCGCGCGATACGATATGACTACAGTGGCGTCATCGTGACGGCAAAGCGAGGAAAAGCGCAAGGGGTGCGGGCATGGACTTCAGTCTTCCGTCCGAGATCGAGGATTTGCGCCTGCGCGTGAGCGCCTTCGTGGACGAGCACGTGCTGCCGCTCGAGGCCGACCCGCAGAATTTTTCCGAGCATGAGAATATTCCGCTGCCCCGGCTTACACCGGTGCA
>JASHVN010000422.1 GCA_030044555.1 Xanthobacteraceae bacterium
CGGCCGACAATGGATTTGACGCGGATATTCTCGGACAGGCCGGGCAGCCCCGGCCGCAGGCAGCAGATACCGCGCACCACGAGTTCGATCGACACGCCGGCGTCCGAGGCGCGATAAAGCGCGTCGATGATGTCGGGATCGACCAGCGCATTCATCTTCATCCAGATGGCGGCCGGACGGCCGGCCTTGGCGTGGGCGATCTCCTCGTCGATGTGGGCTTCGATGCGCTTGCGCAAATTGAACGGCGAGACGGCCATGCGTTCGAGCCCGGCAGGGTCGGCATATCCGGTAATGTAATTGAAGATATGGGCGACGTCGCTGCCGATCGCCGGATCGGAGGTAAAGAACGACAGGTCGGTATAGATGCGCGCGGTGACCGGATGATAATTGCCGGTGCCGACGTGAATATAGGAGACCAGCGCCGTTCCCTCGCGGCGGACCAGGAGCGAAAGCTTGGCGTGGGTTTTCAGTTCGATGAAGCCATAGACAACCTGCACGCCGGCGCGCTCGAGGTCGCGCGCCCAACGGATGTTGGCCTCCTCGTCGAAGCGCGCTTTCAGCTCGACGACCGCCGTGACCGATTTGCCGGATTCGGCGGCTTCCGCCAGCGCCCTGACGATCGGAGAATCGTTGGAGGTGCGGTAGAGCGTCTGCTTGATGGCGACGACGTCGGGGTCGCGCGCGGCCTGCTGGAGGAAATTCACCACCACATCGAACGATTCATAAGGGTGATGGACGATGAAATCCTTCTGGCGAATGGCGGCAAAGATATCACCGCCATGGTCGCGGACGCGCTCCGGATAACGCGGCGTGTAAGGGACAAATTCGAGATCGGGCCGATTGAGGCTGGAAAGCTGCGCCATCTCGTTGAGCGCAAGCACGCCGTCGACCTTGAAGACGCTCTCGTCAGTGACACCCAGCACGCGCTGTACGAAGCTTTGCAATTCCTCCGGCATCGGCGCTTCGATGTCGAGGCGGATGACGATGCCGCGGCGGCGGCGCTTGAGCGCGGTCTCGAACAGCCGCACCAGATCTTCGGCCTCTTCGAGGATTTCCACTTCGGAGTCGCGGATGACGCGGAAGGCGCCGACCCCTTTGAGCGTGTAGCCGGGAAACAGCTTGCCGATGAACAGGCTTGTCGCGCCTTCGATCGAAATGAGACGCGCCTGATTGCCGTCCCCGCTCGGCGGCAGCCGAACGAAACGCTCGATCCGCAGCGGCATGCGGATGAGCGCGTTCATGGCCTTGCCGTCTTTGGCGCGCGACAGCTGCAGCGCGATCGTAAATCCGAGATTGGGGATGAAGGGGAACGGATGCGCCGGGTCGATGGCCAGCGGCGTCAAAAGCGGGAACACGTGGGCGAGGAAATAATCCTCGAGCCAGGCCTTCTCCGCCTTGGTGACGTCAGAGCCGTCGACCAGAACGATGCCGGCTCCAGCGAGAGCGCGCCGCAACTCGCGCCATTGCGCTTGCTGATCGGCGACCAGAAGCGCGACGGCCTCGGCAATGCGGGCGAGCTGTTCGGCCGGGGTGAGGCCTTCCGGGCTCTTCTCGGCGATGCCGGCGCGCACCTGCGCGCCAAGACCCGCCACGCGCACCATGAAAAACTCGTCGAGGTTATTCGCGGAAATCGAGAGGAATTTCAGCCGTTCGAGCAGCGGATGGCGGCGGTTCGCTGATTCCTCCAGCACACGGCGGTTGAAATTGAGCCACGACAGTTCCCGGTTGATAAAGCGCTCCGGGTTGGCGGCGAGCGCCGATGCGGCCGCCGCGGCCTCCTCCAGCCGCTCAGCGGCACCGGATTCGAGTTCGAGCACAGGAGCTTGGCCGCGATCCGCCATGTTCAATCTGATCTCCTTCTCGTGTCCCGATTCCGAAGTTCGCCGGACTGGTGGCGGCTCGGATGCGAACTTCAGAATCAAAAGGACACTAGCACTTTATTGATTCTAGTGTGATTTTTGGATTGAAGTTCCTATTCGAGTTTGCCGCTGGATCTTAGGAAATTTCAAATCCACCCGCACCAGGGCGATAATTGCCCCCTTGGTGACAATTCGATGACGGCCCTCCCAACATAAGGAGTGAACATACCGCTACGTCAAGTCTCGGCCGCAATTGATCCTGGCGGGCGCATCTGAAAATCGTTTGAAAATCAAAAAGATTTGAGCATTTGCGAAAGTCGTCTCTCGACAGAAGCTTACTCATACGTCGTCACGCTTGTGCTAAGAGCTGCCGGATGAGAGCCGCCTTGCGAAAGTTTGATATGCGAGAGTTGCAGACGGCTCTCGACGATGCACGGCGCGCACGGGACCTGACCTGGATCGCTCTGACGGCCGAGATCAACAAGGCTTTCGAGGGCACGCCCTCCATACCGATCAGCGTCTCCACCATCAGAGGGATGCAGAACAAGCGGTCCGTCACCAGTGGTGTCGTGCTGCAAATTCTCAGATGGCTGCGGCGGACACCGGAAAGTTTTTTGGCGGGGAACGCCGCCCCTCCTCAAGACAGTGAAATCTTGCCCGAGCCGGGACCAGGCCGCATTCTCCGCTTCGATACGCCCGCGATGCACGCTGCGCTCGATGCCCAACGCCTGCAGCGGGGCATGAAGTGGCGGCAAGTTGCAGACGAATTGCCCGGCTTCACCGAGAACATGCTCACGAATCTTGCAACGGGTCCGCTGATCGGTTTTCCGCGGGTGATGATGATCCCCCAGTGGCTCGCCTGTCCGGCCGCACGCTTCGTGCGTGTTCGCAGCCGATAGATCCGGCGGCCCTGATCTCCGTCCGATCGGCGAGACTGCGGCGCACTCTCGCGGAGACAAAGTGAAACTGAAAACTACTGGCTTGTTTAGGAACGGAGCATGATCCCTCGGGTCAAGCCCGGGTCCGGGGCAGGCTTTTTCGGGATCATGCTCTAAGATGTCGCCTCTCCTGCCCGGTCGCGGAAGAGTTGCGCCGCGAGCGCGCGGGTCGGCGCCCGCCCCTGCCGCAAGGCTTCGTTGTCGAGCGCGATCACGGCCGCACGCGCCGCCGCGAACGAACGCTCGATATGGGTCGAGAGATAGCGCACGACACTTTCGTCGAGCACAAGCTGGCGGTCCGCCGCGAGCTTGACGATGACGCCGCGCAGGATCGCGTCGTCCGGCGGCTGCAGCGCGATCACCGGCAAGGCCCGCAGCCGGGAGGCGAGATCGGCAATGGCGACGGGCCAGATCGAGGGTGCCGCACGGGCGGTCAGCAGCAGGAAGGCCCCCTCCTCGCGCGCAAGATTGAGCAAATGAAACAGCGCACGCTCGTCAGCCGATGGAGCCTCCTCCACGACCAGGGCACCGGTCGCGAGCGCAACCGGAATACCGCCCGGGGTGAGCGCATGTCCGGAGATCACGCGCGCGCCAGCCGCCTTCGCCCAGATCGACGCCAAATGGGACTTGCCCGAACCCTCGTAACCGATCAGGGCCACGGCCCGCGCCGGCCAATCCGGCCAGCTTTCAATCAGCTTGAGCGCGGCCTCATTGCACGGTCCGGGCAGAAAATCGTCTCGCGCATAGCTTTCGGCATGATCGAGGGCGAGCGCGAGCTGGCGCGGAGGGGGGGGCATGGCGCACTCTCAATGGCGGCATTGCGGCGATCAGTGCCCGGCCCCGAACGAGTTCATGTGCCGGAGCCATTCGGCGAGATAGAAGCCGATAGACAGCAAGGTCAAGATGACGACGATCGCGATGCCGAGCATCTCCGGTTCCGCGGCATTGAAGCCAAAGCCTTTCTCCGCCAGCACCAAAGCTGCCAGCAGGATCTGCGCCGCGGTATTTAATTTCGAGGCCGGATGCGGCTTGACCTGCATCGGCTTGCCGACCAGCCAGGCGAGCATGAAACCGCTGATGATCATGATGTCGCGCGAGACGACGAGAATGACGAGCGAGATCGGCAGCGCCTTGGAAATGCCGAGTGCGACATAGATCGACACCAGCAGCGCCTTATCGGCGAGCGGATCGAGATAGGCGCCAAGCTCGCTCGCCATGTGGAAGTGCTTGGCGAGGAAGCCGTCGACCCCATCGCTGATCCCGGCAAGCAAAAACAGCCAGAACGCTACTTCCGTCTCGCCGGAAATAATCGCCCAGACCACGACGGGCACCAGGATGATGCGCCCCAAAGTTATGAGGTTGGGAATACTCAAACCACGCCCCGGCTCCGCGCGCGCCCCCGCCCGCTGCCGAGCATTGGTTTAGCCGTATCCGGCGGCATGGCGCCGAACCGAACAAGCCCGCTTCAGGCGCGCCCCTCCACATAATCAGTATATATCGCCCCGCACGCTTGCACACCCGGCGATTCCGCCGTAGGAGGCCCCGAACACTGCCTCCCTGCGGGGAGGATCAATCGTCTGCTCGGTTTGGTGGCTTTCGTGGACAAGGCACGCTACGCGGCCGCCGGCGTCGATATCGACGCCGGGAACCGCATGGTGGAACTGATCAAGCCGTTCGTGCGGGCGACCGCGCGCGCCGGCGCTGACGCGGAAATTGGCGGCTTCGGCGGTCTATTCGACCTCAAGGCAGCGGGCTTTACCGATCCCATCCTGGTGGCGGCGACCGACGGCGTCGGCACCAAGGTCAAGATCGCCATCGAGACCGGCCGCCACGATACGATCGGCATCGACCTTGTCGCCATGTCGGTCAACGACCTTGTCGTGCAAGGGGCCGAGCCCTTGTTCTTCCTCGATTACTTTGCCTGCGGCAAACTCGATCCGGCGGTCGGCACCGCGGTCGTCTCGGGGGTCGCGGCAGCTTGCCGCCAGGTGCGTTGCGCGCTCATTGGCGGCGAGACCGCGGAAATGCCGGGCCTCTACCAGGCGGGCGACTACGACCTCGCCGGTTTCGCCGTCGGCGCCGTTGGACGTGCCGATCTGCTGCCGCGAGCAGATATCGCAGCCGACGATATCGTGGTCGGGCTCGCCTCATCGGGCGTCCATTCAAACGGCTTCTCGCTCGTGCGCCGCATCGTCGAGGCGGGCGGGCTTGCGTGGAATATTCCGGCGCCATTTGCGCCGTCATGCAGCCTGGGCGAAGCGCTGCTGA
>JASHVN010000423.1 GCA_030044555.1 Xanthobacteraceae bacterium
GAGGAAGGCGAGCACGTCTGCGGTCTTCACCACGTCGGCGTATTTGGCGTTCATGTCGCACAGATTGATGGCGTGGCTCGCCTGCGAACGGTCGAAGCAACCTTCCTCGGCCAGCGCGATGCGATAATTGAGGGAAAACGCGTCGAGCACGGTGGCGCGCACGCATCCCGACGTGGTGGTGCCGGTGACGATGACGCTGTCGCAGCCGAGCAGCGTCAGATAGCTCGCCATGTTCGTGCCGAAGAAGCCGGACGGCTTCTGCTTGAGCACGACGATGTCCTGCGGCGAGGGCGCGATCGGCGTAACGATCTCGTTTGCGGCGTGCTGGGTCAAAATGGTTTCCCGGTCTTCTTCGTTGCGCGAATTCTTCCAGGCCCACGAGCCCGAATCCCAATTGTCCTCGCGGCGCACGCCGGTCGTGTACAGCACCGGCACGCCCTTCTCGTGGCATTTGTCGAGCAGCGAGCGGATATAGGGCAGCGCCGTCCAGGCGTCTTCGCCGCAGGAATTGCGCCAGCGCTTGACCGATTCGAGGATCGGCTCCGGCCGGTCGCCGCAGAACGCCCAGTTGACGTCGATGATGAGCAATGCCGGCCGTTTGCCGAAGCCGCCGCGGGCGCCATAGCCGGATGTACCGAATACCGCCTTGTCGCGCTCGGTGAGGAACTTGTTCCAGATGGGTTCGGACATGGTCTGCTCTTTTCGCGTTGTGATTAGGTCTGCACTCTAGCAATTTCGGTTCCGGAGATCACTGCCGTTCCGGCTATAGAGTGGCCTTGAGGCTGTCGACATAGCTCATGTCGATGATTTCGTCGTACTTGACGTCGACTTTGAGCAGGCCGGCGCCCATGACGACTGACTTTGCGGTGTCCCATGCAGCGCGGCTGATGCTGCCATTCTTGCTCCACATATCGTCGGCGAAGGAACGGTCGAGCGTCGCCTTGAGGTCGCCGAGCGCCATGGTGGGAAATTGCTTCTTCGCGATCTCCGCGGATTCCTCATGATTGGCGTCGACGAATTTCAACGACTTCATCATGCCGCGCACGAAGCCGCGCACCAATTCGGGCGTCTTCTGGATCGAATCGAGCCGCACATTGAAGGTCGAGTAGGCATAGGGTCCCATCATCTTGGGAATGTTGATGAACGGTTCGGCCCACACGCCGGAGCGTACACCCTGAGTGACGAAGGGCTCGGTTGAGCAACCGATCTGCGCCTGCTTGTTGCGCACCACCGGCAGGATCGCCGAGTTGGCGGTTTCGACGAGCGTCACATCCTTGGTGGCGTCGAGTTTCCATTTCTTCAAAAGATAACGCGTGATCGAATTCGGCGTCCCGCCATAGCCGCTGGTGGCGATGGTCTTGCCTTTGAAATAGCTCGGCCAATCTTGATTGGCCGGCTCCTGTCCTTTGGCTGCGCAAAAATAGACATTGCCGCGGTCGACGCAATTGACCACGGAGCGCAGCTCGGCGCCTTTCGCCTTGGCGTATGCGCAGTGTTCCGGTCCGCCGATGAAGGCAAAGGCCTGACCGGAGAGCACCGCGTTGGTGTGGCCGGCGCCGGTCTCGATGGTCACGATCTTGACGGTGACGTCCTCGAAAAGATTTTTCGCTATGCCGATGTAGAGCGGCAGATAGCCGGTGCCGTGCACCGGTTCGGCGATCAGCACCTCCTTGGTGTCCGCCCGGGTGATCATCGGCCGTGCTATCGCTGCCAGCCCGCCCGCCGCGGTGCCTAAAAGATTTCGTCTCGAGAGTGTTCGACCGACCATGATGCCTGCTCCTATGACTTGAACTTCAATGCCTACTGCCTGATGCCTTTGCGCAAGATGCGTTCGAGCCAAGAGACCGCGCCGTACATGACGATGGCGAGCGTCGAAAGGACGAGCACCGCGACCCAGACCAACGCGATATCGTAAGTCTCTCCGGCGTACAGGATGGCGCGGCCGAGACCGTGCTGCGAGGCGATGAATTCACCGACGATCGCGCCGGTCAGCGCCAGCCCAATATTGACGCGCAGCACCGAGATGACCCAGGGCAGGCAGAACGGCACCACCAGCTTGCGAAACACTTGCCAGCGTGAGGCGCCGAGCGAATAAAACAATTTCTCGCCGTCGGGATCGAGTGCCTTCACCCCGGCATACGTCGTCAGCGTCGATACGACGAGCGTCAGCGCCGTGGCGATGGCGACTTTAGAGGCGAGCCCCATGCCGAAGACCAGGATCACCAGCGGCGCCAGCGCGAGCTTCGGCAGCGACTCAAAACAGATCAGGTAGGGCTGCACGATCGCCGCGTAATTGCGCGACCACCAGAACGAAAGTCCGAGCAGCGAGCCGATGGTCGTGCCGAGCAAAAAGCCGGAAATCGTCGAGCGGAAGGTAAAGCCGATATCAACCCAGGCGTCGCCTTCGGTGAAGAATTTTATCAACGTTGCATAGATCGCACTTGGTTTTGACCAAAAGAAGCCATCGATCCAGCCGTAATCGGCGGCCACCTGCCATAGCGCAATGAAGCTGACGAGGATGGCGATCTGCACGGTGACGATCACCCAGAGCGGCCAGTCCTTTTGCACGGGAAGACGGCGCGCAGGCTTCGCCGGCAGCGCTGTTGCCGTCGGCTGTGCTGCCGCCGGCTGTGCAGGCGCTAGATCGAGGGGCGCGCCGATGCCGGAGGTTTCCTGCATGGTCATGTGGCCCTCGGCATGTCACGCCGCTTCATCGGCCGCCGCATTATGATCGAGCGCCAAAAGTTCGAGGCAGCGCTCCTTGATGGTAATGAATTCGGGCAGCAGTGTCACATGACGCTGGCGAGGGCGCGGGATCGGCACGGCAATCGTCTCGATGACGCGGCCGGGCCGGCTCGCCATCACGTGCACTTCGTCGGAGAGATAGATGGCCTCTTCGACGTCGTGCGTAACGAACACCACCGTCTTGTTGAAATCGGCCCACAGCGCCAGCAGCCACTCTTGCATTTGCAGCTTCGTCTGCGCATCGAGCGCGCCGAACGGCTCGTCGAGCAGAATAACGTCGGTGTCGAACAGAAGCGTACGCAGCAGCGCGGCGCGTTGGCGCATGCCGCCGGACAGCGCATTGGGATAAAGGTACTCGAAACCGGCAAGTCCGTAGCGGCGCAGAAGCGGCAGCGCACGCTCACGCGCTCGCCGCAGCGGCAGGCCCTGGATCTCCATGCCGAGGACCACGTTGTCGAGCACCTTGCGCCAGGGCAGCAGCAAGTCCTTCTGCAGCATATAGCCCACGCGGCCAATTGTTCCGGTGGCCTCCGCCCCGTCGATGAACACGCGGCCCCCGCTCGGTTGCAAAAGCCCGGCGGCGATGTTGAAGATCGTGCTTTTGCCGCAGCCGGACGGCCCAATCAGGCTGACGAAGCGGCCCTGTGTGATGGAAAGCGTCACCGGCGCCAGCGCTCGGAATGTCCCAGCCGGCGTTTTGAATGTCATGCTGACTTGATCGAGGCGAAGTTTTGCAACGGGTGCCATGGCGCCAATGCTATTGCAAAAAGCACGCCATTTAGAGGGGGGCATTCGCGCTAAACTGCCGCAATCGGTGCGCGCGGGAGACGGGCTCGGCAGACGTCCAACTTTGGCTTACGCACTGCCAAGCAGTGCGGCATCAAAGGCGCTGGTGATGGCCTGCTTGCTCTTGCCGGCGCGCACAGCGTCGCCGATGACGGTGACGATTTGTCCTGGCCGCGCCAGCGCCTTGAAGCGATCGGCGTTGCCGCGCCGCGCCCGGTA
>JASHVN010000424.1 GCA_030044555.1 Xanthobacteraceae bacterium
GGTGAGCGCCGGCGGCGCGTTGCTCGTTCCGGTCGGCGTGGCGGCGCTGGCGGCATGTTTGCTGATCGCCGCCATCGGCCTGCTGGTGCACCGGCCTTTGGCGCGCGTGCCGGAGAACACGCTCAAATTCGCCGTCGGCATCATGCTGTCGGCGTTCGGCGTGTTCTGGACCGGCGAGGGTTTGGGCGTCGCCTGGCTGGGCGCTGATCTCGCGATCATCGCGTTCGTTGTCTTGTTTCTGGCGACGGCAATTGCGGCCGTTGCGCTCCTGAAAAGCCGCAGCGCTGCGCTCGTGTCATGACGGCATTGGCGGCGGCGTTAAAGGAATTGACCGGCCTGTTCGTCGAAGACGGCGCGCTGGCGCTGGCGGTAGTCGCGATCGTGGTGGTCGCCGGCCTTTCGGCCGCACTCCTCCCTGGCGTCCCGGTGGCGACCGGAGCCGTATTGTTGCTTGGCTGCCTCGGCGCCCTGTTCGCGAACGTGATGGCAGCGCGAAAACACTAGAGCTCGCGGCTTCAGATCAGCCTGCCGCCCGCCGGCAGGCTTCCCATAGGCGCGCTGCCGAAGCCGGCATCTCCAGGTGCACGCCGGCGCCGCCCGGAATGGCATCGGCGACCGCGTTCATGACCGCCGATATTGCCGCCGTGGTGCCGGCTTCGCCCACGCCCTTGACGCCGAGCGGATTGGTCGTCGCCGGAACGTTGAGCATGGCGTCGCGAATCGGCGGCACGTCGTCGGCGCGCGGCATGGCGTAGTCCATGAACGAACCGGTGACCAGCTGGCCGCTGCCGGAATCGTAGACGATGTTTTCCATCAGCGCCTGGCCGAGCCCGGCCACCACCGAGCCGTGCAATTGCCCCTCGACGATCTTGTGATCGAGCGCGCGGCCGCAATCGTCCACCGCGGTGTAGGTTACGATCGTCATGTGGCCGGTCTCGGGATCGATCTCGACCTCGGCGATGTGCACTCCGTTGGGGAACGACAACGGCGTATCGGTCGTAGTCCTGGTGTCGAGGTCTTCGGCGATTTCGCCGCGCTTCTTCATTTCCGCCGCGCGTGCGGCGACCTCGAACAGCGATACGCGGCGATCGGTGCCGACCACTTCGAAGCGTCCGTCCTTGTACACAATGTCGGCCTCGCCGGTCTCGAGCATGGCGGCGGCCACCGGCTTGCCCTTATCGATGATGGATTCCATGCACTTGACCAGCGAGTGTCCGACCGTCATCGCCGAACGCGAGCCGACCGACGCGTAGCCCTTGAGCTCCATGGTCGAGTCGCCGTGCCGGTGCCTGATCTTGTCTTCCGGAATCCCGAGCTGCGCGGCGATCACCTTTGGAAACACCGTGGCGTGGCCTTGCCCGGTATTCTGCACGCCGAGGCTCATCAGGAGCGTGCCGTCGCCCGGAAAAGTCAGCATCGCGCTTTCCGTCGGGGCGCCGCCGGCATGTTCGAGCAGGCAGCACAGGCCGAAGCCGAGATATTTGCCGCCTCGCACCGCTTGGCGCCGGCGCTGCTTGAAACCGTCGTAATCGGCAAGCTCCAGCGCCTTGTCGAGGATCGGCTCGAAATCGCCGCTGTCGTAAGTGGTGCCGACCGCCGTCTTGTACGGCATCTGCGACTGTGTGATCAGGTTGCGCCGCCGCAGCTTGATCGGGTCGATCCCGGTCACGCGCGCAGCCTCATCGACGACGCGCTCGAGCACATAGCTCGCTTCCGGCCGTCCGGCGCCGCGATAAGGCGCGGTCGGCAGCGTGTTGGTGAACGCGCATTTGGTCGACATGTCGATGAGCTTGATGTCGTACATGCCGGGCAGGCAGCGAGCGAAATTCTGCGTCGGAATGTTGGCGCCGACCGCCCCCACATAGGCGCCGAGATTGCCGACGTTGCGCACCCGCAGCGCCAGGAATTTCCCCTTTTCGTCGAGCGCCAGTTCAGCCTCCGAATAAATGTCGCGCGCTTGGTTGTCGGACAGGAATGCTTCCGACCGCGTCGACATCCAATGAATCGGCCGGCCGAATTTCTTGGCGCCGACCAACAGCGCGATGTTTTCCGGGTAGGCGCCGGTCTTCAGGCCGAAGGCGCCGCCGACATCCTCGGTGATGACGCGCACGCGCTCGGCGGGCAATTTCAGAATGCCGAGAATGTTCTCGCGCATGGCGCCGGCGCCCTGCGAGCAGGTCCGCGTCGTGTAGGTATCGGTCGCCGGATCATAGCTCGCGGTGGCGCCACGCGGCTCCATCGAATTGGTCAGCATGCGTTGATTGAAGCACGTGATCTTGGCAACGTGCTTGGCCGCCGCGAAAGCCGCATCGACCGCCTGGGTGTTGGCTTGCGGATTGGGGTTCGGTCCGAGCCAATCGACCGCGATGTTGCCGGGCGCCTGCGGCCACAATTGCGGCGCGCCGTCGACGAGCGCCTCCCGCGCGTCGGTCACCGGGGGGAGTTCCTCGTATTCGACGCTGACCAGTTCGGCGGCGTCCAGGGCCGCGGCCGCGGTCTCCGCAACCACCATCGCCACCGGCTCGCCGATATGCATGACGCGCTCGGCGGCGAGCGCCGGCCGGTGCGGCATGACGAGCGTGGTGCCGCCGCGGCCGGGGACCGGCGGATGGCGGCCGATGCTGCCGGTCTCGGCGGTGTCCTTGCCGGTAAGAACGCCGATCACGCCGGGCGCATTGCCGGCTGCTTCCACGTCGATGCTGAGAATCTTGGCGAAAGCATGCGGCGAGCGCACGAAATGCGCATAAGCCTGGTTCGGCAACGGCGCATCGGCGACATAACGGCCGCGGCCGCGCACCAACGGATCGTCTTCGACACGGCCCCTGAACGGCGCGTGGTGATCGGTCGTCGAATCGCTCTTGGCGTCCATGATGCAGTTCCGAATGTCTTGCTGGCTGAGATAATGGCGTGTCGGGCCATGTTATAGCCAAAACCGCCGCGAGCTAAAGGGGAGCCGGCGGGTGGCCGTGCC
>JASHVN010000425.1 GCA_030044555.1 Xanthobacteraceae bacterium
GATTCTCGTCGAAACACCGGATGGAATCGCAAGTGGTTATCCTGCTGGCTGACAAAGACACAGAGCCGTACCGCGTGCTTTCCTGGCGCGACGAGGAACTTTCGAGCGACGCGCGCGACAACGATTCGAGGCTGCAATGAAATCGATCGAAGCGGTCGTCAACGCCTTCCGACGCTGGCTGGACAGCGTCGCCGAAGCCGTGGTTGCTCTCATCGCCCGCTTTATCACGCCGCGCACCGTCAATTTGATTGAACGAGAGTCCGGACGGTTTGAAATTTTTTCCACGGATGAAAAGGCCGAGGCAGCGCTACGCGGCATTGAGCTTCGCGTCGAGGACGGCGCGGTTGTTGGCCAGCTGCCGCCTGAAGCGGAGGCAGTGCTGCGCCGCAGTCGCGTCGAGTTGACGCTGCAGTCCAGTCGATTTGTGTTTAAGCCATTGGAATTGCCGGCGCGAGCAGCCGAATTCCTCGATGGCATTGTGCGCGCGCAGATCGACCGGCTGACGCCATGGAGTGCGGAGCTTGCCGCATTCGGCTTTAGCGCTCCCGTCGACGCCGGCGGGGGGCGGCTATTTGTCACCGTCGCAGCGACGGCCAAATCCATGCTCGTTCCCTTCACCCGCGCTTTTTCCGCAAAGGGCGCCCAGGCTGTCACGCTATTGACACGCCCGCCGGAAGCCGCGGCAACCGCCCCGCCGATTGCTGTCATGGAGGAGAATCTTTCTCGCACATTCGGGATGCTCGCTGTCCGCCGAATACTTATCGTCGTTCTGGCGTCATGCGGTTTCGTTGCTGCGACCGCGGCGATCGCCGCTACCGTCATCAATGGCGATCTTGATACCCGCCAGGACGAACTCGCGCGGCGCATCTCGCGGCAGCGGGTGGCTGCTCTCGCGGCGCGTGACACACTGGGAGATCCGTTGGCTGTAGCCGAGCGCGCCTTGGCCAAGCGCAAGAATGAGACGCCCTCGGCCGTTATCGCTCTCGAAGTGCTGTCGCGAATTTTTCCGGACCGCACCTATGTCAGCGAAATGCGTATCGAAGGCGGCACTTTGCGGCTGACCGGTATCACCGATGACGCACCGAGCCTCATTCGGCTCATGGAGCGGACCCCGCAATTCACGCAGGCCATTTTCTCCGCACCGATCACACGTTCGCCGTCGGACGGAGGCGATCGCTTCAACATAGAGGCCCGCATCGAGCCGGTGTTTTCGCCAATCCCATGACCGAGACATTCTGGAGAAAACTTCTGGTACTGCAGGGCCCCGGCGCCGTCGCGCTCTACGTGGCGTTCGTCGTGCTCTCAATCGTTGTGACCGTCATATCGATTTCTTCAATTGCAGAGCGTCGCGCCAACATAACGGCAGAAGAGCACATGCTGGCACAATTGGCAGACCATTCGCTTGCCCGCAAAAGCGACAGTTCGCCGCTTGGAGCGGTCCCGTCCGGCTCGCCGTTTCTGCAAGGCCGCACGGTCAACATCGCCGGTGCCGCGCTATTGCAACGCGTGGCGGGAGCGATCACGGGAGTTGGCGGTAGCGTACTTTCATCGCAAGTCGACCTGCAAAAGGCGGACGCCAAGGACGGCTGGGTGGGACTGGTCGTGAGTTGCGAGGTCGAGCAATCCTCACTGCAGAAACTGCTGTACGATATCGAGGCCGGCATGCCGTTTCTGTTCATAGATCAACTCGTCGTCGATGCGCCGGAAACCGGTGCCGAGGGAGGCCGCTTGAGGGTGCTGCTGTCTATTTCCGGCCAATGGTTGGGTGGCAAATGAGCAGAAGCCGCAGGCGCGCTGGTGCAATCCTGATCGCTGCCGTCGTGATTGCGGCCGTGACGGCGCTCACGGGCGATATTACCAGCGCTGCCAACGACCCGCTGGGTCTTGAGCCTGACGATGAGGGTATCGGGCGACCATCGGCACTCGTACCCGGCCCCGACATCAACGCGCTGCCGTCGTCGGCGACCGAGCCGGTCCTGCGCGGCAATCCATTATGGGGGATTTCGATTGGATCGTTGAGCGCGACGCGCGACCGACCGTTATTCTCGCCGTCGCGCCGGCCGCCGGCCGCCATTGCCCCGCCCACAGCGCTTAAAATCACGGCGCCGCTCGAGCCGGAAAAACCGCCGCTGGATTTGGTCGGCGTCGTCACCGGCAGCGGCGATGGATACGCGGTGTTCGTCAACACCACGACGCACGCCGTCATCAGCTTGCGCACCGGCGAAGGGCATGACGGTTGGGTCCTGCTGACAGCCGAAGGCGGCGAAGCTGTGCTTGAAAGGCATGACCGCACAATTGTCGTGTCATTCCCTAAGCCTAGCCCGAACAAGCGATAAGATTGCGACCTGTTTGCCGGTTCACGCATGCCGCCTGTGTTGCCGCGGCCGCCACGCTGCAAGCCGAGCGCGCTGCGCTTGACGCGGAGGAGTGTAGCGACGACAGGTTCCGCACGACGAAATTGCGACAGACGACAAACCTCGTATCGCTGCCCTTAGAGCAGAATGGGTTTTATTTGAAACGTCATTCTGCTCTAGCTTATTGTTGGAGCATGATCTTTTCCGAAAACCGGCATCCACTTTTCGGGATCATGCTCTAGCACAATTGCGAGTCGTTACAGAGCTGACACAGACGCGTCATAGGCAGCGGGCTAGAAGCGCGAGTACCGACATTTCTGGGGCACCACCATGAAAAAGCTTTTGCTTTCCACCGCCGCGATGTCTTTGATCGCGGCTGCCGCCGTTTGCGGCGGTTCGGTTCTCGCCGATCAGGATCGCGGTCATGACCATGACCCTTTCACCGCGACGCCTATCAAGCATCTTGTGGTCATCTTCAATGAGAATCGGTCGCTCGACCATTATTTCGCAACCTACCCGAAGGCGGCAAACCCGCCCGGAGAAATCCCCTTCAGAGCGAGCGACGAGACGCCGACGGTGAACAATCTCGCGAACGCCAAGTTGCTCACCAATAACCCGAATCTCAATCCCGCGAATGGCAGCGGCGCGACTAACCCGTTCCGCCTCGATCGCACGCAGGCGAATACGGCAGATCAGAACCATGCCTACACCGCCGAGCAGGAAGCCTACGATAACGGCAAGGCCGACCTGTTCCCAAAATTTACCGGCAACGGAACTGCCGGCGGCGTTGGTGCCTTCGGCACCACCGGTCAGGTGATGGGCTATTTCGACGGCAATACCGTCACTGCGATGTGGAACTACGCTCAGTATTTCGCGATGGACGACAACGCCTATACCGGCACCTACGGGCCATCGACGCCGGGTGCGCTCGAAGTGGTCTCTGGGCAAACGAATGGCGCGGTAAACGTCTTGGGCTCGGGCTCAAATATCCCGGACGGCCAAGGCGGCTTGACGCAGAACGGCGATACCGATCCTGCTTACGATGTTTGCTCGAGCACGACGACCACGGTGAAGATGACGAGCAAGAACATCGGCGATCTGCTTAATGCGGCCGACGTCAGCTGGGGCGGCTTCATGGGCGGTTTCGATCTGCAAACAACGAACGCCAATGGCACCACTGGTTGCAAGCGCAGCACATTCTCGAGCGTCATCGGTGCCAACATCACCGACTACACGCCTCACCACATGTGGTTCCAGTACTACGCTTCAACCGAGAACCCGACCCATGCGCGTCCGAGCTCGATCTCGGCGATCGGCCACACCCTGGAGGTCGGCAGCGGAACGGCTGATCCCGCCAACCACCAATACGATCTGCAGGACTTCTATGCCGCAGTGAAGGCCGGTAACTTCCCGGCGGTGTCCTACATCAAGATGGCAGCTTATCAGGACGCCCACCCGGGCAATTCCGATCCCCTCGACGAGCAGCAGGGTGTGGTCAATCTGATCAATTTCCTGCAACAGCAGCCCGAGTGGAAGGATACGGCGGTCATCATAACCTATGACGACTCCGACGGCTGGTACGACCACGCCTACGCCACCCCGACGAGCGCGTCTTACAACGCCACGGCCGACCAGCTTAACGGCCCCGGCCAATGCGGCCTCGGCGTCGCGAAGCAGCCGCAGCCCGATGGCCTTGCTGGCAAGCCGGTGAATGGCCGCTGCGGTCCCGGTACCCGTATTCCTTTCCTGGTGATTTCGCCGTACGCTAAGCGGGACTATGTGAGCCACACGCGGATTACCCAGGCTTCTGTGGTGCGCTTCATCGAAGACAACTGGCTGCACGGTGAGCGTCTCGGTGGCGGCTCGTTCGATGCCAGCGCCGGATCGATCATGGATATGTTCGACTTCAGTCAGCTTGGCAATCACTTCGGCAATACGACCTATGCGCTCTTCCTCGATCCGACGGCCGGCACGGTCGTTTCCCCTGCGCCGCCGCACGTTCCCTAATCGCGCGGCGTAACGTTATGCGTATCGGCCACTCTCTGTGGCTTGTTGGCGTCGGCTTGCTCACGCTAGCCGGCGCTACTCTTGCGGCTGAACCGCAAAATTTGCCGGGCGAAAACCCGAATCCGATTCATCTCGTCCGCCCGCGTGCGGCGCCCTTGTCGGCAATGGCACGGCTGGGCCAGCAGATCTTCTACGACACAAGCTTCTCCTCTTCGGGCCGGCTTTCCTGCGCTTCTTGCCACAGCCCGCAGCGTGCATATGGCCCGCCCAACGACGGGCCAGTGATGCTTGGCGGCCCCGACCTGTCCCGCCAAGGCGTGCGTGCGGTGCCTTCGCTCGAATATCTTGAACGGCAGCCGCCATTCAGCATCGGCCCTGACGATCCGAACCTCGAGAATGTGAACATCATGCATATGGCCGCCCTCGGTCGGACGGCGGTGCGCGCGCAAAAAATTGCGACATCCGCACAAGCGGCGGCCAATATCGTTCCACAGGGCGGGCTGTTCTGGGATGGCCGCGCCAGCACTTTTCAGGATCAAGCCATCACGCCACTGCTCAACCCGCTTGAGATCGACGGCGGCAGTGTTGAAAAGCTGGTGGCGAAGTTGCGCCATGCCTCCTATTCGGAGATTTTAACCGAGCTGTTTGGTCCGGGCCTGTTCGGCAATCCCAAGCTCCTGGTCGCGGAAGCGATGTTCGCGGTCGGGCGCTATCAGGTCGAAGACCCGAGCTTTCACCCCTACACCAGCAAGTTCGACTATTGGCTCGAAGGCAAGGCCCGTCTGAGCGCGGCCGAGATGCGCGGCTATAATCTGTTCAACGATCCCCAGAAGGCCAATTGCGGCGGCTGTCATCTGGACCAGCCAAGCCGCGATGGTTTACCGCCGCTGTTCACCGATCATCAGTACGAGGCATTGGGCGCGCCGCGCAACTTCGCTCTCGCCGTCAATAAAGATCCCACCTATTTCGATCTTGGTATCTGTGGGCCCTATCGCGGCGATATGGCAACGCAGACGCAATATTGCGGCATGTTTCTGACCCCGACCTTGCGCAATGTGGCAACGCGCCGTGCGTTCTTCCACAACGGCGTATTTCAGACGCTGCAACAGGTGCTAGACTTCTATAACTTTCGCGACACCGACCCGCAGAAGGTCTATCCGCGTGGGTCGGACGGAACAGCGCGAAAGTACGACGACATCCCCGACCGGTTTCAAGCCAATATAGACGTCGTCGATCCACCGTTCGATCGACATGCCGGCGAGGCGCCGGCAATGACGGCGCAGGACGAGTCCGACATTATCGCTTTCTTGCAGACGCTGACGGACGGATACAAGCCGGACAGATAGACCAAGAGACTTTTGACGACGCGCGCTCGGCGCAAACGACGCTGGTATAAGTGAACGGCCGTTGAGCAGGCGCTAGCCCTCGTTTTTCTCAAAATCCCCAACGGAACTTCGTGCTTGGCCGGCGTAGAACGACGCGGACTGCTGCTCACTTCCTCAGTGGAATGATCCAGACGCATGGGAACCGTAATGTAGATGTCATCCAGGTGCAAAGAAGTCCACATACGCTCCACTGTGTCGATCACATTTAAAACTGCGTCTCGTCGGCGTTGACCATGCGGGGGTGGCACACGCGATGCTGGATTCTGCCGCGTGTTCGCGAGGATGGCTGCGCCGCATCCGTCGAAGCCCTGTGGCGCGAGGACTGTCGGCGGGAATAGTCTGCGGCGTTGCGTTTTGCCTCGGATCAAGCAGTTTGGCCCAGAAGCAGGGCGCGCCAGATCCGTATAATAATGTCTGCCAGCGGCCCGAGCCCGGGAGTGCGGTTTTAGAGCCGCAGGATCTCCGCAGTCACGACGGCGTTCTGCAGGTCGATCTCTCCATCCACAATCAGAGAGAGCCCGACGGCTCCGTCCGCTATTGCTATCTGACGCCCGACGGCACTCCGTCGCCGACATTGCGGCTCAAGCCGGGCGATCTGTTGATCCTGCGTTTTAAAAACGATTTGGCCGAGTTCGGGGCAGGGGGGACCGGCGCAGATCACGCCCATGGTCTGGCGGCCCCTCTCGCGGGGCCGCTGTG
>JASHVN010000426.1 GCA_030044555.1 Xanthobacteraceae bacterium
CGCTTTGCGGAATCCCACACCGCCATCAGCGGGTCTCCGCTTGCCTCCACCCCACAGGCAACTTTCCGGCCTCGAAAAAGTTGCCACCGGTGCACAATATAGCCTGGATTGTTGGGTGGAGCGAGACAGTCGCGATGCAACCCGCGGTGGATTAGGCTGTCTCATCTAATGTCCCGCCATGCTAGGGTCAAAACCCATAAAGCACGCCGCTTTGATCCACGACCACTGCAGAAACGATCAGAGATCGACGGCGGCAAGCGACTGGGGCTTATGAGTTTTGACCCTAGAGCGGGATGGGTTTCTTTGAATCGTTATCCCGCTCTAGCTTATTGTTGGAGCATGATCTTTTCCGAAAACCGATATCCACCCTCGGATCGAGTCCGAGAGCAAGCTTTTTGGGATCATGCTCTAGCTAGGCGCTTTGGTCGCCGTAAAGCGTCGCGAGCGTGCTCTTGATCAGCAAGGCCACAGGGACGGCGAGGATAACGCCGGGTATGCCGAACACAATGCCGCCGGCGAGGAAGCAGAAAATGATCAGCACCGGATGCACGTGCGCGGCGGTGCCGAGCACGATCGGGCCGACGAGCTGGTCGATGGAAAGGCGTAGCGCCGTGGCGTAGAGCGCATAGTCCAAGATGCTCATGATTCCGGTCGCCGTTTGCAGCGACACCAGCCCAGCGATGATGGCGGCGGAGGTGGGACCGATCACCGGCACCGTCTCGAGAATGCCGGTCAGCAGCGCCAGCAATATCGCGTGGTGAATGCCGAGAAAGAAGCCTAAGCCCACATAGGAGGCGGTCGTCGCGTAGATCACGACGACGATCATGCCGATGAAATAGCGGGTCAGCACCGGGTCGAGCCGCGCCCAGATTCGCCTGACCAGGGAGCGCCGATGCGGCGGCGCCATCCACAACAACCCGCCGGCGATGCGCTTTCCGCTGGTCAGGAAATAGAACAAGAGAACGATCGAGAGAAAGGTGCCCATCAAGGCCGCGAGACTGTAGCCGGTAATCAGGGTCAGTTGATCCGTCTGCCCGATCCAATCACGAAAGCGCGCAAGCACCGTTTGCACGATCTGATGGGCGTCGAGTGGATATCCGAGAAATTGAATGTTATGATTGTCGATCGCCTCGCCAGCGAATTTCTGCAGCATTCCCTGCAGATCGGCGCCAAGGCTTTCGGCCTGAACAATGATGTGCGATGCCGCAAAGACAGCAAACGCGCCGCCAATGCCGAGAATCAGCAGGAAAAAAACCACGGCGAAAAGCAAACGCGGCCAATGCGTGCGCTTGGCGAGCCAATCCAGAATCGGCGTGCAGATATAGGCCAGGATCGCGGGGATCACGAAGGGCAGCAGGATCAGCTTGATGAAATAGAGAAAGACGATGAGCCCGGCGGCCGCAAGCATGACGGCGCGGGCCTCGCCGGAATCGAGGGCTTGCGGCGCATTTTGGTTTTCGCGCGGGGCCTCCTCATCGCTTCGCTTTTTGGCCGCCTTCATGAATAGATTCGACCTTTCCAGCTCACCCGGCCATGCAGGCGGCGGCGCACGCTATCGAGCGCCATGAGCGCGCCCACCGTATAGCCGAGCGGAAACAAAAAGCCGAAATAGAAGGGAATGCGAAAATGACGAGCGGCCGCGACATGCAGGGCAAAAGCCGCGGCGGAGCCGAGCAGCGCGATGATCAACGCCGCTTCGGCGCCGGGCGCGCCCCGCGCCCATGCGACGGCGTCGAACGCCGGGATTGCCGGTGCGCTCCACGCCAATATGACGGCGATGAGCGCCACCGTCAGGGTGGCGCGCCGGCCGCCCAGCGTGTCGACGAGGTTCTTGGCGAGTCCCGGCCATAGCGTCCGCCAGCCAGTATACATTCGCGTTGAAATAACGTCCTCGCCGCCCATCAAAAGGACGGATCGCCCGCTCTGCTTGAGGCGGCGGGCGAACTCCAAATCCTCGCAGATCGCGCGCGACACCGCGGCGTGGCCGCCGGCGGCCTCATAGGCGTCGCGGCGCATCAGCATGAATTGCCCGGTTGCCGTCACGGCGGAGCTGGACTGCGCCTGCACCGCGCGGAGGTCCTGGATGAAGGAGAGGAGAATGAGGCCGCAGGGCAGCACCAGACGCTCGGCGAAGCTTTGCAATTCCTGACGCGGCGCGAGCGACAGCAGGTCGAGGTTTTGCGCGAGCGCCGCGCGCATGGCGCTCGCGAGGAGCGTGCTTTCGCCCCATACGTCGGCATCGATGAAGCACAGCCACTCGCTTTCCGGCGTGACGACGCGCGTGCCGATCCAGCAGGCGTGCGACTTGCCGGTCCAGCGCGGCGGCAGCGGCGGGCTCGACAGCAGCGATACGCGCGGATCGCCGGCGGCAATGGCGCGCACGATGGCAGCGGTTGCATCGGCCGAATGGTCGTCGATCACAACGATGTCGAACCGCTGCGCCGGATAATCCTGATCGAGCAGGGATCGCAGGCAGCGCCCGATATTGGCCGCCTCATCGCGCGCCGGCACGATCACTGTGAGGCGCGGAGCCGCCTGCCCGGCGGGCGGCGCGGCGGGCGCGAGACGCGGCAGCAATGCGCTTTGATTGATCGCTCGCAGGATCAGCCACGTGACGATTGCGAGCCACGCCGAGGAGAAAAAAAGGTTCACGGTTCTTCCGCCATCCCCCTGCACGACCAAAAAATAGACCGGGGCCCAGACTGATCAACCTTTCAGCAATCGCGCGGGTTCCGTGCCTGCCGGTGTGGCGGTTCAGCAATCCGCCCGACGGGTTTGCGGCCTGAATAATGCGGACTTCTAAGCCACCGCACCAGGAACGGAACGCGAGCGTTGCGCATTATCGAGCCGGCGGGTTGGCAATTTCGGGTTTGTTTATGGACCTGCTCGCAGCCATTTTTGCTTATTTGGGGACCGTGACGGCAATCGTCGTCACGGTCGTTATGTCTTACGATGCCTTTATCTATACTCCGATCCATTCGATAAACCCGCAACATACCCTGACAATCGCGCCCAAGCCGCGTGCGGCCGTAGCCGCATTGTCGGCATCGGCCGGCAAGATCGCCCGGCCGAACCTGCGGGCCGCGTCCTCTTCCCGTGCCGCTGCGGCGGCGAAAGCGGCTCCGCAAGTCGACACGGCCGCGGAACGTCGAGCGGCCAATTTGCGCCGCGAGGCGGCGCGGCAGAGGCATATGCGCAGGCTGGTGCGGCAGGCGCGTGGCAGGGAATGGGCCGCGCAGCAACCGCCAAGCGCGGTTGGTCTCGGTTACGCCGAGGCTCCGCCCGCAGGGCTCTACAATGCGTTTCCGTATCAATGAGATTGGCGGATCAATCAGGCCGGCAGCTATTTTGCGCGCGAATACTTCCGCTTATTTTTGAAAAATTTGCAGGACTGCGCGTTGCAAAGCTACGCGTTGCATGACTGCGCATTGTCAGGCTATGCGTACGAGCGAGCCAAATAGGCCACGGCGTCGCCGGCAAGCTTTACCGGCTCGCGTTCGCCCCGCTGCGCCATCTCGATAATCCGCTTGGCGACGATCTCCTGGGCCGCCCGCCGATAGCGCGGCGATGCGAACGCGCTGCCGGATTCCTCAACCTGCCGCCAAGCGTCCTCATAGGCGGAAACCAGCGTTTCAATCAATTCGGGATCGAAAGCCGATTGGGCGAGAAGCGGAACTATGGCCATTGACGCTCTCCCTGCTCCGCAGCCGGAGGCGCTATCCCTCTTCTTGCCGTCGGCGCGCTGGTTGTTTTGCTGGCTCGGCGGATCATGCACAAAATATGCGCCCGACAGCGCGATTTTACCAGTCCCGTTCGCTCCACACACGAACGATGGCATCCCATTTCACGCGGGCCGCGGTGCCGGGAAAGTCCTGCCATGAAAAGTCTTGCCATGATTGTCAGCTCGCAACGAACAGTTTGGGCGTCGGTGAACGATCGAGTACGGAGGCGGCCGTATTACCGAAGAACAAGGAGTCGCCAGGGCGCCGGTTCGCCCCGAGCACGATGAGATCATAGCCGCGGTTGGCTTCTTGGATGATCGCTTCGTCGGGCGCCACGTCGCCGCGTATGGAGCGGCGGGCATTCACTTCGTAACGATCGGCCAACGCGCCGATATCCTTGAGCACGGCTTCATCATTGTGCCGCGTCGCGCGCGCCGTCCGGCGACCTGTCTGCGTCCCCGCGGGAGCTTGGGCCCGCCGCACATAGAGCACGGTGACCTGCGTATTGTTGGCGCGCGCCACCGTGAAGGCGACCTCGGCCGCCCGACGCGAGGCCTCTGTCCCGTTCACCGGAAGGAGAATTTTGCCGCGGCGCCTCGTCAGCCGATCGAATTGCGAGTCTTCTAATTGCCAGTCTGGGGAATCGACGACCGCGAGCGGGCCTTCAAAGCCCTTGGCGACGAGCGAGACATTCTTGCTGAAGCCGCCGTTCTTGTCGTGCGTGTCGGCAATACCAAGGACAAGGAGATCGTAGCCCTTTCGCGCTTCAGCCGCGATCTCATCCGGACCGATGAAATGCTTGCGCAGTGTCGTGACGTCGACGTGACCGGGCTTTTCCTCCTCCGGATGCGCCTCGAGTGTGGTGACGGCTTCGGCGGCGGATTTGACCTCGAGGGCGGGGGCCTCGCCTTGCGCTTGCACGGCCGTTTCTTCGAGCTGTTGCGGTCTGCGGCTGGCTTTGTCGTCCCGCCGGTCCGCCGCCATTTCGAGGACCGTCATCGGCTTGCCGCCGGAGCCGCCGATAATTCCCGCCAGCCGCGCGGCGAATTTCCCGTTGGGACTGTCGTCGACGACGAGCAGCAGGCGTTCGAGATTGGTCACAAAACCGCGGGCGTCGAGTTCCTCGCGTTCGAGCCTGATCCTTTCCTCCTCGCGCATCGGCAAACGCTTGAGCGCCCAGCGCAGCATCGGCGGCATTGAGAGCGTGGTGATGACCGCCATGGTCACAATGAGGGTGAAAAGGTTCTGGCTCAGCACGCCCATCGACAGGCCAATGGATGCGACGATCACCTCGGTCGAGCCGCGCGCGTTCATGGCGCAGGCGAGCGCCAGGGCTTCGCCGCGAACGAGGCCGCCGAGCTTGCCGCCCACAAAGGCGCCGAGGAATTTGCCGATGCAGGCGATGGCAATGAGGCCAACCGCCAGCAGCGCCAGATCGGGATTTTTAAGAACAGTCAGATCGGCGCTCAGCCCGGCGAGGCCGAAGAAGACGGGCATGAACAAGGCGGCGATCAGCCCGCGCAATTGCTCGTCGATGTGCCGCGTCAGTATCGGCGATTCGCCGACCAGAACGCCGGCGACGAAAGCACCGAGCACCATGTTGACGCCGATCCACTGGGTGATCAGCGCCATGGCGATCATGATCACCAGGATCATGGTAATGACCGGAAATTCGCTGCGGAAGTTGTCGTTGGTCCAGCGAATAAGCGCAAAGACGATGCGCCGTCCGACCGTCAGGCTCACGCCGAGAAATATTAACGTCCCGACCACCGCGCGGCCGACCGACCAGACATCGATCCTGCCGGCCGTCGCCAGCCCGAAAGCGATGGCGATGATGACCCAGCCGATCGTGTCCTCGAGGATTGCCGAGGCGACGATGATCTGGCCGATGTCGCGGCGCATGAAATTCATCTCGCGCACGACCATCGCCACGATCTTCACCGAGGAGATTGCCAGCGCGGTGCCGAGAAAGAGCGCCGTGACCAGGCGCGCGCCGGGCTTGGGCAGAAGCGAATCCGGCAGCCATTCGCCGAGGAATACGCCGCATACAAACGGTATAGCCACTCCGGCAGTGGCGACCGCGATCGCCGCGCGGCCAACGCGCTTGACCAGCGGCAAGTCGGTTTCCATGCCGGTCAGCAGCAACAGCATGAGAATGCCGAGCTGGGAAACGCCCTCGATCATGTTCTTCGGAGCGGAGCCAGCGGGAAACAACAAATGCTGCAGGCTCGGCCACAACAATCCGAGCGCCGACGGGCCCAGGAGGACGCCGCCGATCAGCTGCCCCACCACGGTCGGCTGACCGATCCGCTGCGCCAGTTCGCCCATGACGCGGCCGACCAGAAGCAAGACGCCAAGCTCGGCGATAAAGATGACCATTGCGTCTTCCGACGGCGCGTTCTGCGCAGCGAACGCGGCTGCCGGGACGATGAGAAAGAGAGCGGCGAAGAAAATTGTTTGCTGGTGCGGCCGGCTGCCTGCCGCCGCCGTCACCCACGCCCGCGCGTGGAAACGTCGATCGCGGACTTTCACCATTGCGCAACGACACATGCGTGAAATGAGCGCGCACATCCCAAACTAACGCGCGCGGCAGCTTTTCGCTCCACAATCACTTTTCGATCAATTTGCTGGTTGCCGAGGAATTCACCCGCCAAAATGCCGAAGGGTGCCCGCTATCAGACGCGATCCGAGCCCTGGGTGCTCGCCGACCGCCGCGTCGCCGAGGTCCCGAATCTTCGCCTTGGTTTGGTCATGCAAGCGTTGCTGATAGGCGTGCGCGCAGGCCGCGGAGCAGAACCGCATGTGCCAGTAGCGGTGAACGATAAGGCCGAATCTGCCACGGCAATAGTCGCAGCGGATTGTCATGAGCTTCGCGTCCATGCGTTCAGCGTCGGCATGCGAGGGGCGAACGCCTCGAGAGAGGTTTGCACGCCCGCACTGTAACAACGAAAATCGCAGTAGATCCGACGGGTGCGGATTTCACGGACATAGCCGTCGCTGATTTTGTTGCCGCAATTGGCGCATTGTGTTTCTGCCTTGAGCTTGGCTCCGTTCACCACCACGCAACGCATAACGCAGCTCCTTCATTCACCGGGCCGGCGTCGTCGTACGCGCTGCACCGGCAGCGTTTCACGACGTCGGACTCTTGCGGGAAAGCGCGAGTAGGGGAGTTGAAGCGAGTGCTCCGCGCCCGGAATTTCACCGACAACCAAACCTTGGACAACCAAGCCTGCCCGGACGTTACCCACGGAACGCTCCGAAAAGCCTCCGCCCGATCGCACCCTCAACGCCGGACCAGGGGCGCGAGTTCCCTTCGCGGCAATCGGAAGATCCGAATGTTCAGGCGCGGTAGCGCGCCAGAATTTCGCCAATACGGGCAGTCAGTTCCTCGCGTTTGATGGAAACCTGAGAAGCGGTTCCCTTGGCCCACTCGGCACGGCTTTTGATCTCGCCGGAAAGTTCGGCGCCAAGCGCCATGTCCTTCAGCGTCACTTCGCCCTTGGCGCGCTCGTCGCCGCCCTCGATGACCACGATCGGCGCCGCGCGCTTGTCGGCGTATTTGAGCTGCGCGCGCATCCCGCTTTGCCCAAGGTAAAGCTCGGCGCGAATGCCTGCCGCGCGCAGTTCGCTGACCATGGCCTGATAACGCGCGAGCTGATCGCGGTCGAGCACCAGAACGACGACCGGTCCGATATGGGCCTTGGCCGACAGCAAACCGCGCATCTCCAGCGCCGCCGCCAGACGCGACACGCCGATCGATGCGCCGGTCGCCGGCACTTTCCTGCCGAGAAAACGTTCGACGAGATTGTCGTAGCGGCCGCCGCCGCCGACCGAGCCGTAGCGAATCGGACGGCCGTCGTCGTCCTTGATCTCAAAATTCAGTTCGGCCTCGAAAACCGGGCCGGTGTAATAGCCGAGCCCGCGGATGATGGCCGGATCGAAGCGGACGCGATCGAGTCCAAAGCCGGCCGCCGTCAATGCCGCATCGATTTCCAGAAGCTCGGCCGCGCCTTGCTCGGCGATGGCGCTGCCTTTGACCTTCTCCATCATTGAAGCACACATTGCGGCGCGGTCGTCGCCCTGCACATCAAGGAAACTCAACACGCGATCGATGTCCTTGGCGGGCAGCCCGGCGCCCTTGGTGAAATCGCCGGATTCGTCCTTGCGGCCGGAGCCGAGAAGCTGAGCGACGCCCTTGACGCCGAGCCGGTCGAGCTTGTCCATGGCGCGCAGCACCGTGAGCCGGGTGGCGTCGCCCGCCGCCCCTTCCGGCACGCCGATCATTTCGAGCATGCCGTTGAGGACTTTGCGGTTGTTGACCTTGACGGTGTATTCGCCGCGCTTGAGGCCGAGCGCTTCGAGCGCATCGGCCATCAGCATGCACAGCTCGGCGTCCGCCGCCATCGACGCCGTGCCGACCGTGTCGGCATCGAATTGGGTGAACTCGCGGAAGCGGCCGGGGCCGGGTTTTTCATCGCGGAAAACCGATCCGGTCTGAAAGCGGCGATAGGGTATCGCCAGCGTCTCGAAATTTTCCGCCACATAGCGCGCCAGCGGCGCGGTCAGGTCGTAGCGCATGACCAGCCACTGGCCGTCGTCGTCCTGCAGCGAGAACACGCCCTCGTGCGGCCGGTCGAGATCAGGCAGAAACTTGCCGAGCGCGTCGGCGAACTCGATGCTGGGCGTGGTCAGCCGCTCGAAGCCATAGGACGAAAACA
>JASHVN010000427.1 GCA_030044555.1 Xanthobacteraceae bacterium
GTGGACACGCGTTCGAACGCGAAGGCCGTGCCGTGAGCGAACAATCCGGCGAACAATCCGACGAACCCTGGCTCAAGAGCCTCCTGCCCTTCGTGGTGATGTGCGTCGGCATGTTCATCGCATTGCTCGACATCCAGATCGTCGCGTCGTCGCTGCAAAACATCGGCGGCGGGCTGTCGGCGGCGCAAGACGAAATCAGTTGGGTGCAGACCGCCTATTTGATCGCCGAGATTATCGTCATTCCGCTCTCGGGCTGGCTGACACGGGTGTTCTCGACACGCTGGCTGTTCACCGCTTCGGCGGCAGGTTTTACCGTGGCCAGCATGCTGTGCGGGCTCGCCTGGAACATCGACAGCATGATCCTGTTTCGTGCGCTGCAAGGCGCATTGGGCGCCTCGATGGTTCCGACCGTATTCACCTCGTCGTTTCATTATTTCCAGGGCCCGCGCCGGGTCTATTCCGCTGCCGTCATCGGAACGATCGCCTCGGTCGCGCCGGCATTGGGTCCGGTCATCGGCGGCTGGATCACCGACACGCTGGACTGGCACTGGCTGTTTTACGTCAATCTCGTGCCCGGCATCGTCATCACTCTGCTCATTCCCTTCCTGGTCGATATCGACAAGCCGGATATGAGCCTTCTCGGCGAAGCGGATTACCCGGGCATTGTTCTCATGGCCGTTTTCCTCGGCACGCTCGAATATGTTCTTGAAGAGGGAGCGCGCTGGAACTGGTTCGACGATTTTACCATCAAGACCTGCGCCTATATTTCCGGCATCAGCGGCCTTCTGTTTATCGCGCGAAGCCTGACGTTTGCGCGGCCGGTCGTCGATCTGCGTGCGCTCAAAAACAGCAATTTCGCGATTGGCTGCTTTTTGTCCTTTGTCACCGGCATGGGCATTTTTTCGACCATCTATCTGACACCGCTGTTTCTCGGCTATGTCCGCGGCTTCAGCGCCCTGCAGACCGGGACGGCCATTTTCTCGACGGGCGCGGCATCGCTGGCGAGCGTACCCGTCTACATCTTTCTGGCCAAGAAGTTCGACACGCGCTGGCTGATGATGCTGGGGCTGGCGTGTTTCGGTTTCTCGATGTGGAGCTTCAGCTTCATCACCCATGATTGGGGCTCGGACCAACTGCTCGTGCCGCAAATTCTGCGCGGCTTTCCGCAGGTTTTCGCGGTTGCGCCCAGCGTCAATCTCGGTCTCGGCAGCCTGCCGCCGGAGCGGCTGAAATACGCCAGCGGCCTGTTCAACATGATGCGCAATCTCGGCGGCGCCGTGGGTATTGCGATCTGCGCCGCGATCCTCAATTCACGGACGAATTTTCACTTCCTCGCCATCGCCTCAAACCTCACGCCGGCCAATGGCCCGATGCAGCGGCTGCTCGACAGCCTCACGCAGCGCTACGGCGCGCTCCCTGCAAGCGTTGCGGCCGGACACGTCGCCGCGCTCAAGCAGCTATGGGAGCTCGCCTACCGCGAGGCCTCAACGCTCGCTTACGCCGACGCCTTCCGCGCCATCATGATCGCCTTCGTCATCGCCACGCTCTTTGTGCCGCTGATGCGTAACGTCGTGGCGCCCAGAGCCACGGTCGCGGAGGCGCACTGAATATGACGCTCACCGGCACGACGACAGCGGGACAGACGGCGGCAGCTCTTGCAGCAGCCGCGGAGAAGCCACGGTATGACGCGCGCACCGCCGCGCTGATCCACGGTCCGATCGCCTCGACGCTGATCCGTTTGGCGGCGCCGAATATGCTGGTGATGCTGGCGCAGACCTCGGTCGGGCTCGTCGAGACCTATTTCGTCGGCAAGCTCGGCACCGCCGCGCTCGCCGGCGTCGCGCTGGTGTTTCCGGTGGTGATGCTGATGCAGATGATGTCGGCGGGCGCCATGGGCGGCGGCATCTCGTCGGCCGTTGCCCGCGCGCTCGGCGGCGGACGCCGCGCCGATGCCAACGCGTTGGCGCTGCATGCACTCATCATCGCGCTCGTATTCGGGCTCGCCTTCACGGTCGCCCTGCTTGCCGGCGGACATTGGCTCTATGGCGCCATGGGCGGCAGCGGCGCGGCGCTCGATGCGGCGCTGACCTATTCGGGCGTCATCTTCGCCGGCGCCATCCTAGTCTGGCTGTTCAATTCGCTGGCCAACCTTATTCGCGGCACCGGCAATATGGCGACACCCGCGATCGTCACCTGCGCCGGCGTTCTCGTCCTTATTCCGCTGTCGCCGTGTCTGATCTTCGGGCTCGGACCATTCCCACGGCTCGGCGTTGCCGGCGGCGCGGTGGCGGTGCTGAGCTACTATGCGGTCGGCAGCGTGGTGCTTGCGGCCTATCTGCGTTCAGCGCGCAGTGTCGTTCGCCTCACCGTTGCGGGCATCCGCATCCGCTGGACACTGTTTCGCGACATTCTGCGCGTCGGCCTGGTTGCCGCGCTGATCACGGTACAGACGAATCTCACCATCGCCATCGCCACCGGCATCGTTGGCGCCTTCGGCGCCGCCGCCATCGCCGGCTACGGCACCGGTTCGCGCCTTGAATATCTGCTCATTCCGCTCGTCTTCGGTCTTGGCGGTCCGCTTGTCGCCATGGTTGGAACGAATATCGGCGCCGGACGCCGTGACCGCGCCTTGCGCGTGGCGTGGATCGGCGCCGCAATTGCCGCCGGCCTGTGCGAAATCATCGGCCTCTGCGCCGCCGCTTTCCCCCGCGCCTGGCTGTCGCTGTTTGATTCCGATCCGGCCATGATCGACGCCGGGTCGCGCTATCTGCATGCGGTCGGCCCGGCCTATGGGTTGTTCGGGCTCGGCATGGCGCTGTATTTCGCCTCGCAGGGCGCGGGCCGCCTATTGTGGCCGCTGCTCGCCAACTTCACCCGCTTGATCATCGCGGCTTGCGGCGGCTTCCTCGCCTTGCGTATCACCGGTAACTTGAGCTTTGTCTTTGCCGCACTGGCCGCAGCACTCGCAGCCTTCGGCTTGATCAACGCCGCGGCGGTCGCCGGCGGCGCCTGGTTCGGGCGCAACGGCACGCGCGCCCAACCGATCACTCGACGAGGCGGGGAGCCATCCCGATGATTACGACGACGGACAGACAATATCTCGAAGATTTTGCCGCCGGTCAGATCTACAAATCGGGCCGGCTGAAGGTCGACGCCGAGCAGATCAAATCGTTTGCCAAACAATTCGATCCGCAGCCTTTTCATCTCGACGAGGAGGCGGCGAAAGACACCATCTTCCGCGGCCTGGCGGCGAGCGGATGGCACACTGCCGCACTGACCATGCGGCTCCTGGCCGAAGGCGAGTTTCGGCCGGCGGACGGCATCATTGGCGTCGGCTTCGACGAACTGTCCTGGCCGCGGCCGGTGCGTCCGGGCGACGAACTTCACGCCACGAGCGAAGTGCTTGAAGTGCGCCCGTCAAAATCGCGTCCCGATCGCGGCCTGATCAGGGTTCGCACCACGACGTTCAATCAGAAAGACGAGACCGTACAAATCTTCACCGGCAATCTCATCGTGCCGCGCCGTCCCGCCGGCAGATGAGCCTGTCACGCCGCCGCGTTGCGACAGCCGCAGCGGCGCGTGATAGGCAGCTGCAACCACGACGCCGCAAGAAAAGTTGAGAAGGAGATCCATCATCATGCGCATCCTCGTCATCGGCGCCGGCGCGATCGGCGGCTATTTCGGCGGCAGGCTGTTGGCGGCTGGCCGCGACGTGACCTTCCTGGTGCGGCCGGGGCGTGCGCAAAAACTCGCCGCGACCGGCTTGGTCATTCGCAGCGCCCTCGGCGACGCGACCTTGCCGGCACCGCCGACAGTCACCGCCGAGGCATTGCACGGTCACTTCGATCTCATTTTGCTGAGCTGCAAAGCCTACGACCTGGCAAGCGCCGTCGATTCCTTCGCGCTGGCGGTCGGACCCAATACCGCGATCCTGCCGCTGCTCAACGGCATGAGACACTTGGAATTCCTCGCCGAACGCTTCGGCGGCAACGCCGTGCTCGGCGGCCTCGCCATCATTTCCACGACGCTCGATGCCGATGGCCGCATCCTTCATCTCAATGACATGCACCTGATGGCATTTGGCGAACGTGATGGCTCCCTCTCTCCGCGCATCAAAGCC
>JASHVN010000428.1 GCA_030044555.1 Xanthobacteraceae bacterium
TGACGGGCGGCAGGTCGCCGACAGTGCTTAATCCGCGCCAGGACTTCACGCAGACATCAGGACTACACTTCCACATTGTCGATCAGCCGCGTCGTGCCGATCCGTGCCGCGACCAAGAGGCGGATCGGGCCTTCGTCCGCCGCGCCGATCGGCGCCAGCGTGTCGGCGTTGCGGGCTTCGAGATAATCGAGGGCGAAGCCGGCGAGCGTAATCGTTGCCCGGGCGCGGTCGAGCACGGCGGCCAATGGCTCGCCTGCGGCGATCCGCTTGGCGCAATCGGACAGCACCCCATACAGCATGGGGGCGGAGGCGCGCTCGTGCAGCGACAGGTAGACGTTGCGGGAGGAGAGGGCGAGGCCATCGGTTTCGCGCACGACCGGGGCGCCGATGATGCGCGTCTTCAAGTCGAGATCGCGCGCCAGCCGGCCGATGACCTTGAGCTGCTGGTAGTCCTTCTCGCCGAACACGGCGATGTCGGGGTCGCACTGGATCAAGAGCTTGGCCACGACCGTCGCCACGCCGGCAAAGAAGTGCGGGCGGAAGGCATCCTCGAGGCCAGCTTGTGCCGGTCCCTCCGGCACGATCTTGGTGGCGAAATCATCAGGGTACATCGTCTCCGCCGCGGGCGCCCAAACCAGATCGACGTTGAGTGCCGTCAGTGCCTTCAGGTCGGCCTCGAAGGGCCGCGGATAGCTGCCGAAGTCTTCGTGTGGAGCGAACTGTGTCGGATTGACGAAGATCGAGACGACGACGTGATCGGCGCGGCGTTGCGCGAGGCGGACGAGCGACAGGTGGCCTTTATGGAGCGCGCCCATAGTGGGAACGAGCGCAATCGTTTTCTCCTTGGCTTGTCGATTTTCTCGCGCGGCGCGCAGAGCAGCGATCGCGCGCCGAAGCTCCGGCAACTTGCGTATGACACGCGGGCGACGGCGCGAGTCGATCGCCTTCTTTGTTCTTGTTGTCATGTCTAGAGCATGATCCCGAAAAGTGGAAACCGGTTTTCGGATAAGATCATGCTCAAAGGAAAAATCTAGACCTTGATCCGATTCAATCGATTTGGATCGAGGTCTGGGAGTCGTTGCTGGGCGAACACACTAAGCGTTTTCTTGGTGGCGCTGCGTGTTTAATGATTAACTTATTCAGCGCAATGCTGTATCTTGAGTGTCGGCGTTGCAAGTCTGAGGACGGCTGCTGCGCACAGGGTGGCGTCGCCATGTTGATGCAGGCAGATGTCGGCAAGCCTAACTCGGCGCACGTCATCGTCCTCGGCAACGAAAAAGGCGGATCCGGTAAGTCGACGACGGCCATGCATGTCGCCGTTGCATTGCTGCAGGCGGGCCAGCGCGTCGCCACCATTGACCTCGATTCGCGCCAGCGCAGTTTCACCCATTATATCGAGAACCGCCGCGACTGGTCCAAACGCGCTCGCGTCGGGCTCGACGTTCCGCAGCATTATTGCGTCGCGCGCGGGGCCGGCCTGCGGCTCGACGAAATCGAGGCGGAGGAATTTTCCGCTTTCGCCCAAGCTGTCGGCGAGGTCGAAAATACCCACGATTTCGTGGTCATCGACACGCCCGGCAGCGATTCCTATCTGATGCGGCTCGCTCATTCGATGGCGGACACGCTGATCACGCCTTTGAATGACAGCTTCCTCGATTTCGACGTGCTCGGCACGGTCGATCCGACAACGTTCGACGTCATCGGGGTGAGCCATTACGCCGAGATGGTGCGCGAGGCGCGCCGGCAACGGCGCCTGGTCGACGGCGGTCTGATTGATTGGGTGGTGCTGCGTAATCGCCTTTCGGCTCTCGGCTCGCGCAATAAGCGGCTGGTCGGCGAAGGTGTCGACCAATTGGGCCGGCAGCTCGGCTTCCGCGCCGCCGACGGATTTTCCGAGCGCGTGATCTACCGCGAGTTTTTTCCGCGTGGACTGACGGCGCTCGACGAACTCAACGAAGATACGCTCGGGCAGCGGCCCAATCTCTCGCACGTCACCGCGCGCGATGAGGTGCAGACACTCATCGAAGCGCTGAAGCTGCCGGTCGATGCCCGCGGCAGGCGCCGCGCCGCGGCGCGGGCGGAATGGATCGCCACCGCCGACAAGCCGCTCGAGACCCACGGCATACTTGCCGACTAAGGTAATATGGGTGGCTGCCGATAAGTAACACGAACGGGTTCGTCGTCCAGGATTGCGCCGACCGTCGCGCCAGGCCACCTTGCTTGCGGGCTCCGGCCCGTGAACCGCGATTCTAAAGATCACCCGGCGTAGCGTTTCTTGCGGCTTCGCACCGCAACCGGCTGAGCTTTTGCGCGTGGCAGTGCCGATGCCGGCGCTATTGGAGGCCTTCGCCGGTCCAAAGCCGGCGCGGCGCCAGAGCAGTCGGGTCGATGGAGAATTTCAGGTAGATAGACCTATGCCCCTTGTCCTCGGCGTCGTTGTTCTCGTCTTGATGCTCTGGGCTGCCAATTCGTTTTCCAAGGCTGATCCCAGGCAGACGGCAAAGCTTTTGCGCAGGGTAGGCGCCGGCGCGGCCTTCGTTGTTGCCGCCTTCCTCTTGCTTCGCGGTGAGCTTGCAGCCGCCGTGACCGTCGGAATCATCGGTCTGAGCACCCTCGGCTGGATCCCGTTCTGGCCAAGCGGCTTGCGCAGCTGGACGCAGATGCGCGCGCCGCGCGTTTCGCACGTGCGCACCGCCTTCATCGCCATGGAACTCGATCACGTCACTGGAGCGATGCGCGGTCGTATTCTTGCCGGCCCCCGCCAAGGGGCATCGCTGGACTCGCTCGATGTGCCGACGCTGATCAGTCTCCTCGGCACCATGGATGGCGACAGCCGGGCTCTACTCGCAGCGTATCTTGATCGCCGGCAGCCCGGCTGGCGTAACCACGCGCAGGACGATGCGGCAGCGGGAAGCGGCCGGCGGGCGACGGACGGCGGCAAAATGACTGACCAGGAAGCCTATCAGATCCTTGGCGTTCAGCCCGGCGCCAGTGCGGAGGAGATCACGCGCGCCCACCGGTCCCTGATAAAGAAATTGCATCCCGACCAGGGGGGGTCGACGTATCTTGCGGCCCGCGTCAATGACGCCAAGGATGTGCTTCTGCGACGCCATCGCTGAGACTTCTCAAAAAGGTCCTCGCGCAGCTTCCCGCCCACGTATTAATGAAGTGCCTGTCATGTCCGCGGTTTTTGTCGCCTTCGGTGTGGGCCGGGAAGCAGGCGGAGCTCTTTTTTCAGTCTTTGAGCGCCATGCAGGCAAAATCGCTGCGCTTGAGCTGCCGGCAGGCCGCCTCGGCAGTCGACTTGTCAAAGCCCGCGAAGCGTGCGCGGTAGAAGGTGGTGTCACCCTTTTGCACCCGCTCGGTGAACGCATCCGCGGATGCGAGCATTCCGTGCAGTTTTTGCTGCGCTTCGTTCAAATGCTGACGCGCCTCGTCCTCCCCCCCATAGGCGCCGATCTGAATGACCCATCCGTGGTGCGCCTGGGGCGGTTCCTGCTGAACTGAATTCGCTGACGCCAAAGTGTAGGTGTCAGGCTTGGCTGAGGTTTCAGGCTTGGTGGATGCGGTCTGGTCATCCTGCGCTGGGCCGAGCTTTGGCCCTGGCCCTGCCGACGCCACGATGGTGAGCGGCGTTTGCACAGGCAGGGCAGGAGCGGGCGGCTGTGGCGCGAACGCTTGTGTTGAAGGTGCGACCGGGACCAGCACGGGCATCGGCTTCATTGCCGGCGAGCGCACCGTGACCGCATGGTAGGTTACCGTCTTCACGACGACCGGGCGGATCGGCGCGTTTGAGCCGACGACCGCTGGTGCATCCGCGCTTGCGGCAGACGGCGCATCGGCCGGTGCCGGCGGCGCGGATTGCGCGGCGAATTCGTTGGCCAAGACCTTGTCGGCCAAGGCTTTGTCGGCCAGGACTTTGTCGGCAAAGGCTTTGTCGGCAAAGGGTTTGTCAGCCAAGACCCTGTCGAAGTCTTGTTGTGGCTCGGACCTTGGCGCCGCCCGTTCGGCGATGAGCGGCGCGCTGCGCCGCGCCGACGCGAGCTGGATGTTGGCCGCGATCAAAGCCCGCATATGGGCGTCGCGTTCGCCTGCCGAGCGGCCGCCGAGCACGACACCGACGAGATAGCGGCCGTCGCGGTGAATCGAGGTAATCAGATTGAAGCCGGAGGCCTCGGTAAACCCGGTCTTGATGCCATCCACGCCTGCGACCTCTCCGAGCAAGTGGTCGTGGCCGCGGATCGTCTGGCCGCGGAAGACAAAGGACGTGGTGGAAAAGAATTTGTAATAGCGCGGGAAGCGATCCTGGATGGCGCGCCCGAGCAGCGCTTCGTCGCGCGCGGTGGTGATCTGTCCGTCGTCGGGCAGGCCGGATGCATTGACATAGGTCGTGTGGCTCATGCCCAGCGCGCGAGCCTTTTGCGTCATTAACGCGCAGAAGGCCTGCTCGCTGCCGGCCAGATTCTCGGCGATCACAACGGCGGCGTCGTTGGCCGACCGGGTGACGATCCCCTTGATCGCGTCTTCGACCGAAATCGTCTGGCCGGGCTTTAATCCCAATTTCGTCGGCGCTTGCGCGGCAGCATGCGCGGACACCGTCAGCGGTGTATCGAGCTTGATCTTGCCGGCGTCCAGGCGCTCGAACAGCAGATAGAGCGTCATCACCTTGGTGAGAGAAGCCGGGTGCCGCAGCGCGTCGGGGTTGGATTCCTCGAGAATTGCACCGGTATTGCCGTCAACGACGATCGAGGCGGTGGGCGGCGCGTAACCGCCGGTGTGGCCGGATTGAGCGCGCTGCTCATGTACGGCGACACGCCCGTGTCCGTGGCGATGCCGCGCGTCTGCCGCGCTGGTGGTGAGAGTAAGAGCCGCCATGATCGCGGCCAGAACCAAGACGCCACTGCGAAGCCCGTGCCGAGCCCCGATGCTCTCCCAATTCATTAACTCACCCCGTCCCTGAACGCGCACAGGGCCCCCTTTGAGGACCCACCCCTTTTTGCTCCTTCGAACGGTGCCGCTCTTGCACGAAGAGGCCGGCACGCGCCGGCCGCAATGCACCATGAGGAGCGGCGGCCCCCCGAACATGAAGGGCGGTCGTCACCCAGACGACACGGTCAAGCACGCTAGGCGAACGCCCTTGCCAAAGAGTTAAGTCCGCAATGCAGCCAAATTGTGCATCGGGGCGCCCGCCGTTGCGCTTTTTGTGCGCTGCACTCATATTAACCAAGCTATGTGTGACGCCAAAAAAGGACGGCTGATCATGACCAATGAGGACATGCAGAGATTTGGTAAAGGCGGCATGGATATGGCGCTGACCTCGTTCGGCGCCTGGAGCAAAGGGGCGCAGGCGATCGCGGCCGAGGTTGTGGACTATTCGAAGAAGACGACCGAATGCTCCGTTGCCGCCTGGGAAAAACTCCTGGGTGCCAAAAGTCTGGAAAAGGCGATGGAGGTGCAAAGTGAATATTTGAAGTCCTCGTACGAGGACTTCGTCGCTGAGGCGACCAAGCTTGGCGAACTCTATGTCGATCTTGCCAAGGAAGCCTACGGGTCGTTTGAAAACACGCCCGCCGCGCCGGCGAAGTGACAATCGCGGCTTGAAGCAGCGCAACCGATCGGGGATCGCATGGAGAGGTTGGGAGGCAAGTTTGATAGCCTGCCGCCGGCGATCTCTCCTGCGCTGCCTTCTTGTTCTTTAGCCGAGATTCCCTTTAGCCAAGAGTGACTCGATCGCGGCCGCGATTCGCGAAAGGCTTTGCTCGATGCGCGCGACGCGGAAGGCAATGTGTTCGAGTGCGTAAGCGGCGCGCTTGTCGGCCGACGGAATATTGGTAGCGTCGTAATCGGGAACGAACTCCTGTTCCAGTTCGCGCAGGAGCTTTGCGCGGCGTACCGCGTCGACCATGATCGCCTCCTCAAGCGGCCCCCGCCGCGGACGCCCGCTTGGTCAATAGCCGAGTCGTTGCATGGGTACCAATAAGAATGGCTACCAATGCGGCCTGAGGCCGGATGACCTAGCGGGCCGCGAAAAATAGCACTATCTGCCGGATCGATTGCCACATTTTCGGAGTTGCTACTGTGCCGCCGCGCTCCGCGAGGAAGGTGGCGCGCAAGAAACGAACTCGTGCGATAGGGGAGCTTCCTGCAGTGCATGACGATTCTTCGATCTGGCACGCAAGCTGCACAATCACTATGATAGCGTATCGGCAATGCGGGCGGCGGCAGCCGTGGCTTGGCCGATTGTGGAGCTTGGATCACGAGAAGTTTGGACGATAGACGCTAAAATGCCGCCGAATGACGATACCGCGCAATTCCCCTCGCGCATGGCAGACGACGATCGTAAACGCAAAGGGGATCAGAGCGGTCCGGGTACTGCAGTCATCACCAAGACGCGGCCGCAAACCAAGCGGCCGAACTTGTATCGCGTCCTCTTGCTCAACGACGACTACACGCCGATGGAGTTCGTGGTTCTGGTGCTCGAGCGTTTCTTCAACAAGGACCATGAAACGGCGCAGCGCATCATGATGCACGTGCATCAGCATGGAATCGGTGAATGCGGGGTCTTCACCTACGAAGTGGCGGAGACCAAAGTGACGCAGGTGATGGACTTTGCCCGCAAGCACCAGCATCCTTTGCAGTGCATCATGGAGAAAAAATAAGTTCCGGGAGAGAGCGTCCGACAACAATGAAGAGAATCTGAAATGCCCACCTTCTCACGCAGCCTCGAACAGTCGCTTCATCGTGCCTTGGCGCTGGCCAACGAGCGTCA
>JASHVN010000429.1 GCA_030044555.1 Xanthobacteraceae bacterium
AATCCGGGCAAGATCAATCTGGCGTCGGGCGGCAGCGGCACGCCGCTCTATGTCGCCGGCGCGCTGTTCCGCATGATGGCCGATATCAAACTCGTGGACGTCATTTATCAGGGCGAAGGCGCCGCGATGCCCGATCTGCTCAGCGGCCAGGTGCAGGCGATGTTCGGCGTCATGCCGGCATCGCTCGCCTACATCAAAGCGGACAAGCTGCGCGCACTGGCGGTCACCAGCACCAAGCGGCAGGAGCTGTTGCCGGGCGTGCCGGCGATGGCGGAGTTTCTCCCGGGCTATGAAGCAAGCGGCTGGTACGGCATCGTTGCGCCCAAAGGCACGCCGGCCAATGTGGTCGAGGCGGTGAACAAGCAAGTCAACGCCGCGCTCGCCGATCCAGCGATGCGGAAACGCTTCACCGACCTCGGCTGCGAGGTCTTTACCGGCTCGCCCGCCGATTTCGGAAAGTTCATTGCGAGCGAAACCGACAAATGGGCCAAGGTGATTGCGTTCGCCGGAATCAAGGCGGACTAAATCTTGTCCCGCCTCGCCGCGCTTTTGCTACGCCGGCGAGGACAGTTTTCATCTATTCAAATACGCATCAGCCGCGGCCGCAAAAGCGGAATTCATACGCCTTATGCTGCGGGCGCCGTCCGCTGCCGGTCGAATGCCGCCCATACTCCATTTTCGCCGTCCCAAGTTCCGCGGCTCGCGCCTTTCGAATACTCGGTGGCGCGCTGCTCGAAGAAATTCGCGTGCTCGACACCATTCAAGATTTCGACCAGCCAGGGCAGCGGATGCGGCTTTATTTGATTGTAGCCGCCCTCGGTGGTTTCGAAGTAGCCAAATACCGGAGAGAGCTTGAGCTGCGTGAGCCGCCAATCGGCGACGTAGCGGACATAAGCCCGTATTTCTTCCGGCTTCATGCCATCAATCTCGCCCAGGCCAAAAGCCAAATCGACGAAATTCTCCTCGAGTTTGACCATGGTCTGCGCCACGTCGGTAATATCGTCGCGGACGGCCCGCGTGACGGCGCCGGTTTCGCGATGCCACTCGTGGAACAGTCTGATGACGCCCTCACAATGCAGGCTTTCGTCGCGCACCGACCAGCTCACGATCTGCCCCATACCGTTCATCTTGTTATGCCGGGGAAAGTTCAGCAGCATGGCGAAGCTGGCAAACAAAGCCATGCCCTCAGTGAAAGCGCCGAACATCGCAAGTGTACGCGCCACGTCGGCGACAGTTTCGACGCCGAACTGGTGCATATAATCCGCCTTGGCGCGCATCTCGGCGTAATCGCGGAACGCTTCGAATTCCGTCTTGGGCATGCCGAGAGTCTTCAGCAGCAGCGCATAGGCGTCGATGTGCACGGTCTCCATGTTGGTGAAGGCCGCCATCATCATCTGGACGGTGAGCGGCTGGAAGATCGGGATGTAGCGCTTGAGATAGTTGTCGCCGACCTCGATGTCCGACTGGGTGAAGAAACGGAAGATCTGGGTGAGCAGGGCGCGCTCGTTCGGAGTCACGCGGTTTGACGCCCAGTCCTTGAGGTCGGGACCGAGCGGGACTTCCTCGCCCATCCAGTGAGTCTGCTGCTGGCGCTTCCAGAATTCGTAAGCCCAGGCGTAACGATCGACGTCGTAGGTGCCGGTCGAATCCAGAAGTCCGACGCGGCCCTTGCCGATCAGCGCGCGCGGATCGACGTCGCTGAGATCGACTACTGACATGCGAGGCACTCCTCGTAATCCGTCCGCGTGGCCGTGCTGTCGTGCTGAGCCGGCGTCTCGTTCCCGGCAAGCTTGCCGGCAAAGGCCGCGCGCGAGATCGACTTTGAACGGCAATAGTAGAGGCTCTTCACGCCACGTTTCCACGCCGTCCAGTGCAGCATGTGCAGGTCCCACTTGTCGATGTCGGCGGGAAGATAGAGGTTGATCGACTGGCTTTGACAAATGAAAGGCGCGCGGTCGGCGGCGAGTTCGACGATCCAGCGCTGATCAATCTCGAATGCGGTCCGAAACGTTGCCTTCTCCCGTTCTGAGAGAAGGTCGAGATGGGCAACCGAGCCTTCGTGTTCGATGATCGACTGCCACACGTCAGGCGTATCGGCGCCTTTCTTTGCCAAAACCGCTGCGAGATGCGGATTGCGCACGGAGATCGCCCCGGACAGCGTCTTGTGCGTGTAGATGTTGGCCGGGATCGGCTCGATGCAGGCACTGGTGCCGCCGCAGATGATGCTGATCGATGCCGTCGGTGCCACCGAGAGCTTGTGGCTGAACCGCGCCATCACGCCTTGCTCCAGCGCATCCGGGCAAGGTCCGCGCTCGCGCGCCAGCGCCACCGAGGCAGCGTCGGCGTCGCGGCGGATTTTGCGGAACATGGCGATGTTGAACGACTTGGCCAGCGCGCTTTCGAGCGGAATATCCCGGGCCTGGAGGAAAGAGTGGAATCCCATCACGCCAAGGCCGACCGATCTTTCGCGCAAAGCCGCATAGCGCGCCCGCTTCATGCCCTCCGGCGCTACGGTGATGAAATAGGTCAGCACGTTGTCGAGAAAGCGCATGACATCTTCGATGAAGCCCGGGGCATCCTTCCACTCGTCCCAGGTTTCGAAGTTGAGCGACGACAGGCAGCACACGGCAGTCCGCTCCTCGCCGCGATGATCGCCGCCCGTCACCAGCGTGATTTCGCTGCAAAGATTGGAGGTCGTGACCTTCAAACCCAAATCGCGCTGATGCTTGGGCAGGGCGCGGTTCACTGTGTCGATGAACAGAAGATAGGGCTCGCCGGTCTGCAGCCGCGTCTCAAGGATGCGCTGCCAGAGTTGACGCGCGTCGATCTCGCGGATCACGCCACCGTCCTTCGGGCTGCGCAGGGCGAACGGCGCGCCGTCGCCGACTGCTCGCATGAACGCGTCGGTAACGTTGATGCCGTGATGCAGGTTGAGGCTCTTGCGGTTGAAATCCCCCGACGGTTTGCGGATTTCGAGAAACTCCTCGATCTCCGGATGATGGATGTCGAGATAGACCGCGGCCGAGCCGCGCCGCAGCGATCCCTGGCTGATGGCAAGCGTCAGGCCGTCCATGACGTGGATGAAGGGAATGATGCCCGAGGTTTCGCCGCCCTTCACCTTCTCGCCGATCGAACGCACTTGGCCCCAATACGTACCGATGCCGCCGCCATTGGAGGCGAGCCACACGTTCTCGGTCCAGGTCCCGACAATGCCCTGAAGTGAATCAGATACGGAATTGAGAAAGCAGGAGATGGGAAGGCCTCGCGTGGTGCCGCCGTTGGACAGCACGGGCGTTGCCGGCATGAACCACAGCTGCGACATGGCGTCGTAAAGACGCTGCGCGTGCGCAACATCGTCTGCAAACGCGCACGACACGCGGGCAAACAGATCCTGGTAGCTCTCACCGGGAAGCAAATAGCGGTCGGACAGCGTGAGCTTGCCGAACGCCGTCAGAAGATCGTCGCGCGAACGATCCAGCCGCAGATCGGCGGGCTTCGGTGGCGCCGCGAGCGGCGCGGGCAGAGGTGCGGCACGCGAACGCGGTGCAGCAGGCACCACGCGCAATTCCGATACCGGCTGTTTCCGTTCAGCCGATACCGAATTTGGCGTCTTTGGCAGGACCAAGTTGCCACGCTGGTCGAAGTCGTAGGCGAAAGACATCGGCAACCCCGCGATGTTGGGGCTGAGGCCAAGCGGACGACTTGCATGAGAGCCCGGCGGCAAATGCGCCGGCAGCAAGCGACCCGCCGGGGCACCCCGCCCGAGGACGTTCGTTCCGTCACGGCAGGTCTCCTGGCTCGCGGGTCACTGAGGCTGCCTGACCTTCCCGATGCATTCGCGCATCAGTGGTCGTGATTGACAGCCGCTCGCCGCTCACAGTTGCGGGGGCAGCCCCGGCCTAGCCGTCTTAGGCCCTCCGGGTTCCCTCTTAGCCTTGCGCGCCACTAGATATAGCGGCAAAGACCGTGATGTGCGGATATATGGTGGCAGGTTTTGAGATTCGTCAATTCAATTTTGCGCTCATCCGCGCTGCTTTGGATAACGGCCGGTAAATGCCCGCATGCAAGAAGGTTCAGCGGTCGCCTCTCAGGCATCGCGCTTTCTCAGAAGGTAGGTGTCCATGACCCATCCCTTCCGCGCCTTGGCCTCGGCGCGCCGCCGTTGAATGTCGTGCGTGAGCTCGCGAAGATGACCTGCGGCGAGAATTTCGTCAGCGGTGCCCACATAGGCGCCCCAATAAATGTCGAGGTCTGCGTCGTCGATCGCCTTGAATGAGCAATCGGCGTCAAGCATCACGACCACGTCGTCGACGTCGTCCGGCAGCCCTTCGGCAAGCTTGCGGCCGGTCGTGACGTGAACGGAGCACCCGATCCGATTGAGCGCGATCTTGTGGCTTGCCGCCAAAGCCTGGATCGCACTGATGCCCGGAATGACTTCGTAGTCGAACGCGACAGTCCCTCTGGCGATGACCTGATCGATGATCCGCAAAGTGCTGTCGTAGAGCGACGGGTCGCCCCACACCAGAAAGGCGCCGCACTCGTCGTCGCCGAGTTCTTCCCTGATCAGCTTTTCGTAGATGCCCGCTCGCTGCTCATGCCAAGCCCGCACCGCCGGCTCGTAGGACGCGGCCGTGCGATCCCGCGGCGGATCTGCGGTTTCTACGGTTCTGTAGGACTTGTCCCTGATGTATCGCTCGCAGATGTCTTTGCGCAGGCGGACGAGATCTTCTTTCTCTTGTCCCTTATCCATGATGAAAAAGACGTCGACCTGGTTGAGCGCATTGATCGCCTGGACAGTGACGTAATCCGGGTTGCCCGCGCCGATGCCGATAACAAAGACTTTTCTCATGACTGCTGACCCGTCGACGGTACCAGTGTGGCGGTTCAGAAGTCCGCACTAAAGCGCGATGATTCGAGGATGAATCATCATCGCGCTTCTGTGCGGACTTCAAAACCAAAGCCACACTTACATTCGCCCGCACGCTTGCATCAAGCGGCGCGAACTTCGGCGAGGAATTTTTCGATCTCGCTTTTGAGCTTGCTGCTTTCCCGGGACAGCATCTGGGCGGAGGACAGAACTTGCTCCGACGCCGAGCCGGCCTCGACGGCCTTATGGCTGACGCTCTCGATATTCTGGGCGACCTCAGTGGTTCTCTTGCCGGCATCGTTGGTAAATCGCGCGATATCCTGCGTTGCGGCGTCCTGCATCTTGACGGCGTTATAAATCACCTCAGAGATTTTCGAGATGCTGCCGATGGTCGAGGCCACGCCCTTGATGGCCGCCGCAACATCTTCGGTGGCGATTTGCATGGCGGAGACCTGCTTCTTGACCTCCTCGGTCGCCTTGCTTGTTTCGGTTGCCAGAGACTTGACCTCCGAGGCGACCACGGCAAATCCGCGGCCGGCCTGTCCGGCACGGGCGGCCTCAATCGTAGCATTGAGTGCCAAGAGGTTGGTTTGCTCGGCGATGTTGGTGATCAGTTCGACCACCACGCCGATCCGCTCCGCCGCCTGCGACAGGCTCGCGACACCGGCGTTGGTGTTTTCCGCCTGCGTTACGGCCTGACGAGCGATCGACGCTGCTTGATTGGTCTGCATGCTGATTTCGTTCGCCGAGGATGTCATCTCCTCGGTCGTCGCCGACACCGACAGCACATTCCTGGATGCATCGACGGACGCAACAGCGACCTTGCCGGCGAAATCCTGCGTGGTCTCCATTGTTTGGGCAAGCGTTCTGGCCACGACTTCCAGCTCCTCGGCGGACGCCGACACCGCGGTGACGATGTTGCCGAGTGCAGCTTCGAAACGATCGGCAAATCCACGTATCTCCAGCTTGCGCTGATCTGCGGCACGTTGCTGCTCCGCCATCCGTTCGGCAGCCAGCCGTTGGCGTTCGACGGCATTCTCCTTGAAGACCTCCACGGCGGCCGCCATCTGGCCGATCTCGTCGAGGCGGGTCGAGCCCGGGATCTCGACGGTGGCGTCGCCGTCAGCGAGCCGCCGCATGGTCGCGGTAATCGCGCCGATCGGACGTGTGATCCGATGCACAATGACAAGCGCACCGAAGAGACCCGCTACCAGGGCAATTGCCAGCAATAAGCCCTGCAGCACCAGGTTGCGATCAGCCTCGCCAAGGCTCGCCGAAACATGCCGCTCGGCGGCGGCGAGCGCCGCTTCGGACACGTCCGCGACATGCCCTACCGCGTCCTTCGACGCCGCGACGAACGCATCAGGTGCAATCGGCACGGGCTGCCCGTTCAAGAGCGCGTCGTACACGCCATCGCGGATTGGGTCGTATTGTTTGAACGCGACCTGATTGGCGGCTTTGACCGATGCGACGACATCCGCCGGCGCGCCGGCGCGAGCCGCAAGCTGGCGAATGACGCGCCAAGTCACCTCTGCCTGAGTGCGCAGCTCGATGATGCGCTGCTTTGCCTCGGGGGAAAGCTTGTTGGCCATCAGGCTTCTATAAAGGAAGCTGCGTTCGAGCCCTAAACCGTCGCGCGTCAACCAGCCGAGCTGCGTGATCTCGATCAGCTCGGAGGCTTGCGCGTCGAACATGCGGATCCTGTCGCTCAGCACGTTGAACATCGTGTTGAGCCGAATGATCAGATCTGTGGACGCGGTATCGAAATCACGAGATATATCGGCAGGGCGCGCGCTCAAAGGCTGAGAAAGCGCAACATCGACTTGCTTGCGGACCGCAGCCAGCTTGTCGATGCTGCCGGGGAGGCCCGCAAAGAGTTCTTTCCTGGTGCCGACGCAGTCGACGACCGCACATTCGCGGAGCACCACCGCAAGCGCTATTTGGGCTTTGGCGCGCAGGTTCGCCGTGGTCGCTATCACGTCCGCAGACGCCGGCTTCGGCTCCTCGAGCGTCGCCCGGATCGGCCCGCGTTCGACGCGAACGAGCTGCAGCGCAGTGGCTACAATCCGCGCCGCTTGGGCATTGCGCAGCGCGCTTTGACTATCGATCCGCTCCCGAACGTGGCTGTAGATCGGCACCAGGAGCGCGCCGATCACGAGAAGAAGCATTAGGCCGAACAGCGCATGCAGAACGGCGCCGATCCGCATACGCAACTTGAGCGGGTGCGCTGGAAGGTTCCTCATGGAATAGGTTTCGCCTTTGGAGGCCCCCCTTGGACCGATCGTTGGCTGCGGACAGTACCGGGAAAGGTTTTTGTAAAAATTAACGCGGCCTTCAGCGAAGGCCGGACTACGCGCGGGCGTTGCGCTTGTTCAAAATCGCCTTCAGCCGCTGCGGCGTCACCGGGATCTGCGTCACCGCGCCGGGGATGCCGATGGCATCGTCGATGGCCGAAGCGATCGCGGCGCCGACGCCGGTGATGCCGCTTTCCCCGGCGCCCTTGATGCCGAGCGGATTGCGCGGGGTGGCGTAATCTTCGCGCAGCAGCACGTCGGGCGCCGGTGTCTCGTGCACGGCAGGCAGCAGATAATCGGCAAAGGTGACGGCGAGGGGATCGCCGCGTTCGTTATAGATGAACTCCTCCGACAGCGCGCCTCCCAGCCCCTGCGCGTAGCCGCCGACGATCTGTGCTTCGACCAGAGCCGGGTTGATCGCACGGCCGATGTCATAGGCGATGAAATAGCGCTCGACGGTCACGCCGCCGGTCTCCTCGTCGACCCGCACGACCGCGACGTGGCTGCCGTAGGGATAGACTTGGTGGTCGACGCGGAACCAGCCTTCGGCCGTAAGGCCGGGATCGCGTTCGCCCAGGGTCTTTGACGTGGGCGCGAGATGTTGCGCGATTTTTCCCAGGCCGATCGAGGGGCCGCCGGCGCGATCCTTGCGCACCACCTCGCCGTTGATGATGTCGAGATCATCCGGCGCCGCTTGCAAAAGCTCGGCGGCAACGTCCAGCGCCTTCTTGCGCACATTAAGCGCCGCGAGGTGCGTCGCCGAAGCCGTCATCACGGTGGCGCGCGAGGCGTGCGCGCCGATGCCGAAGGCGATGCGGTCGGTCTGGCCGTGAATGACGCGGCAGTTCTTGTAATCGACGCCGAGGCCGTCGGCGGCGACTTGCGCCATGACGGTTTCAAAGCCCTGGCCGAGCGAAGCGCCGCCGGTCACCACTTCGACCATGCCGGAGGTGTCGACGGAAATTCTCACGCCGTCGGCCGGTCCGAGCCCGCTCTTTTCGATGAACATGGCGACGCCGATGCCGACCAGCTCGCCGGCCGCTTTGCGCCTTTTCACGTCGGCGTTGAGCTTTTGCCAATCGATGCGCGCGCATTGCTTGTCGAGCAGCCCGATATAGTCCCCGGTGTCCATGTAGATGTGTTCGCCCAGCGCTTCGAGCGGCCGTTCGTAGGGCAGTTCCGCGCTGGTGATGGCGTTGCGCCGGCGCACTTCGATGCGATCGATTCCGAGTTTTGCGGCGATCGCGTCGACCAGCCGCTCGCGCACGAAGGTCGTCTCGTAACGGCCGGGCGCGCGGTAGGTCGCCGCCGGCGTCTTGTTGGTGAGACGGAAATGGCCGATCGCCCGGTAAGCCGGCACGCGATAGGGCCCGGGCAAAATGCCGGCGGTCATGTGCACGACGCGCGTGGCGTGCGTGCGGATATAGGCGCCCTGGTCGTGAAAGTAGACGTCGTCGATGGCAAGGATGACGCCGTTGTCATCGACCGCAGCGCGGATCTTGTGCAATTGCTGGCGTGAGTGATTGGCGGCGATCAGGTGCTCGCGCCGGTCCTCGATCCATTTCACCGGCCGGTTGAATTTTTTGGCGGCGACGCAGACCAGAAAATCTTCCGGATACATCTCGCCGCGAATGCCGAATCCGCCGCCGACATTGGATTCGTACACATGCACCGCGCTCGGCGGAATCTTGAGCATGCGCGACAGCAGTTCCTGATTGCGGTGCGGCACCTTGGCGGCGCCGTGCATTTCGAGAATGCCGCGCGAGGCGTCGTAGCGGCCGATGGCGCCGCGCGTCTCCAGCGGCACGCCGGAATGCCGGCCGACAGCAAGCTCGAGCGCAACGATGTGCGGTGCCGTGCGGAACACGGCATCGACATCGCCGTAACCCTGGCGGATGATCGTTGGCTCGCTCGGATAGCCTGGAGAGAACTCGAAGGGCGCCGCCTGCGCATCGAGGACCGGCGGCAGCTCCTCGATCTCCATGGTGATCAGATCGGCGGCGTCCTCGGCGATATACGGGTCGGCAGCAAACACGGCCGCGACCGGGTCGCCGACATAGCGCACCATGCGGTTCGCCAGAATCGGCTGGCGATAGGGATCGAGCGCGGGAATGCTGCCCTCGCGGAAATCGATCGGCGGCACATCGGCGACATCGGCCGCGGTCCACACCGCAAACACGCCAGGCAGTGCACGCGCCGCCGACGTGTCCACCGCCACGATGCGGCCGTGCGCATGCGCCGAGCGCGCGATACGCATCGAGAGCTGATGGGCGAAGTTGATGTCGCCGGCAAATTCACCGCGCCCGGAAACGAGTGGCGGGTCCTCGAGCCGCTCGACCGATTTGCCGATCCACGGACTTTTTTGCGCTGATGAGTTCATGCTGCTGCCGCCCGTTCCAGGGCCCGGCGCGTCACCGCCGAGACGAGGTCGCGGCGGAATTCGGCGCTGTTGACGATGTCCTCCATCGGATCCACGGCGTCCACGGCTGCAGCAGCGGCGGCGCGAAAGGCTTTGTCTCCCGGTTCGGCGCCTTGCAGGGCACGTTCGGCCTCGACGATGCGGCGCGGATTGACTTCGACGCCGCCGAGCGCAACACGCGGCTCGGCGATCTTGCCGTTCTCGACTCGATAGGCGACGAGCGCTGCGGCGAGCGCGAAGTCGCCGGTGCGGCGATTGAACTCGTAAAAGCCGCATTGCGTGTCGCCGGCGGGCACCGGCAGCCGCGCCTCGACCAGAAGTTCGTCGTCGTAGAGCGCCGTTGTCATGATGCCTTTGAAGTAATCGCGGGCGGCGATCACGCGCTCGCCGCGCGCGCTCTTGGCTAAAACCTCGCCGTCGAGCGCGGTGAAGACCAACGCCCATTCGGACGCCGGGTCGGCATGCGCCAGGCTGCCGCAGAACGTGCCGCGGTTGCGGATCGGATAATGGGCAATGTGCCGCACCACGTCGCTGAGCAGTTTCCCAAGCGGGCCGTCGCAGACCGGGCGGTGGAAGGCCGCATGACGGACGCAGGCCCCGATGACAAGCTTTCCGCCGGCTACGGTCAGGCGATTAAGGGCACCAACGCCGTTGATGTCGACAAGATGCGCCGGTTTGGCGAGCCGGAACGCCATGGTCGGCACCAAGCTCTGGCCACCGGCGAGGACGCGTCCGTCCTGCGGAGCGACTTCCGCGAGCAGCGCGACCGCCTCATCGACGGTTTTCGGCGCGTGGTAGCGGAACGCCGCAGGTTTCATCGGCTAGTATCAAGATTGGGATTGACGTATGTTTTTGAACTGATGCACCGTTTTCGGCACAGAGTCAAAAGACGGCAAGGCAGTCAATCGGCATGAAACCACCGCCCTTTTCGTATCACGATCCGCGCACCGTCGCCGATGCAGTTGGCCTGCTCGCCAGCCTCGAGAACGCCAAGCTCCTCGCTGGCGGCCAATCGCTCATGCCCATGCTGAATATGCGCTATGTGCTGCCGGATCACATTATCGACCTCAACCGGGTCGAGGGCTTGAGCTACATCAACGCGCGCGACGGCGGGCTCGAGATCGGCGCCATGACGCGCCAACGCGACATCGAATTCTCCGACGTGGTGCGCCAGCGCTGCCCGCTGATGCACGAGGCGATCCAGCAGGTCGGGCACCGGCAGACGCGCAATCGCGGCACGCTCGGCGGCTCGCTCTGCCACCTCGATCCGTCGGCGGAGCTCGTTTCACTCGCCGCGGCGCTCGACGCCAAGGTGACGGTAACCGGCAAGAGCGGCACGCGCAGCATCGATTTTTCCGCCTTTCCGGTTGCCTATATGACGCCGGCGCTGGAGCCCGACGAAGTATTGACCGGTGTGACATTCCCTTGCTGGCCGGCCGGGCACGGTTACGCCTTCGTCGAATTCGCGCGCCGGCACGGCGATTTCGCCATCGTCTCGACCGCAGTGCTGATCGAGGAGGACAAGAACGGCAAGGTGACGCGCGCGTCGGTGACGCTCGGCGGCATGGGGCCCGCTCCGGTGCGCGCAAGCGAGGTCGAGAAGATGCTCGTCGGCGAGACCATCGAGGAAAAACGATTGCGAGACATCTGCGAGACGCTGCGCACGCTCGACGCCATCGACGATATCCACGCGCCTGCGTCATACCGCCAGCAATTGGCGACGGTGCTGCCGCGCCGCGCGCTGCTGAAGGCCCACGAGCGTATCGCGGCAAGGGCAGGGGCACGGTCATGAGCGAAACCCGGAAGATTGCCGTTACGGTGAACGGCACACGCTACGAGGAAACCGTCCCGGTGCGGGTGACGCTTGCCGATTTCATCCGTCACCAGCTCGGGCTGACCGGCACGCATCTCGGTTGCGAACATGGTGTGTGCGGCGCCTGCACGATTTTGCTCGACGGCCATTCGGCGCGTTCCTGCTTGATGCTGGCGGTGCAAGCCGACGGCCATGACATCCTCACAGTCGAAGGCATCGCACCGGACGCCGACACATTGCACCCGCTGCAGGAAGCGTTCCGCGACAATCACGGACTGCAATGCGGCTTCTGCACGCCGGGAATGCTGACGACGCTGATCGAGTTTCTCCGCGACAATCCGGATCCGACCGAAGAGGAAGTGCGCATCGGCATTTCCGGCAATCTGTGCCGCTGTACCGGTTATCAGAACATCGTCATTGCCGCGCTCGATGCGGCCAAGCGGCTGCGGGATTCACCTCTCCCCGTGCACGGGGAAAGGTCGAGCGAGCGGAGCGAGCCAGGGTGAGGGGGCGTTGCCGCGATTCTGAGCCTAGCGGAGAGCCCCCCTCACCCCAACCCTCTCCCCGCACGCGGGGAGAGGAAGTCTGATGCCGATCCGATTTGACGATATCGGCAACCGCCTCAAGGCCTTCCGCCTCGGCTCCGGGCTATCGGCGGAGGAGATCGCGCAGAAGCTCGGCATTTCACGCACCGCGCTCTACCGGTTCGAGAAAGGCGAACTCGCCAAAATCGAAACGCTGGAGAATCTGGCCGACCTGCTGCAGGTCTCGGTGCCGACGCTCCTCGGTGTCGGCGTCGAATACATCGCCTCGGCAGTGAGCTATTTCGAGCGCATGCGGCAGATCGAGGAGACCGCCGAGCACATCATCGTGCTTGCCGGTCCGATCTCCTACGTGCTCGCTTCCGACGCCTTCGACGCCGCGCTCGGCGACGTGTTGCGCGAGTCGGTGCCCGACAGCATCGGCGGGCGCGAGCGCGCGCTGGCGCAGATCGATGAACTGATGGTCGTACTGCGCCAGCGCAAGGAGTGCCACCGCCGCCGCCAGCCGGCGATCGTCAATCTCATATCGGCTTCCGAGATGGAGCGCTTCCTGCGCAACGGTTTGGTCGGGCGGCTCGATCTGCCGGAGAAGCTGCGCCGTGAACGCCGCGCGCTCGCCCGCGCCGAGGCCGAGCACTTCACCGCGCTGATGGAGAACGAGCCGATCGGCGTGCAAATCGGCATCGTGCTCGATACGCTGCCGCACACCAGCTTTCAGATCTTTCGCCAGCCCGACCGGCAGATTCTTGCGCTGAGCCCGTTTCGCCTCGGCGAGGAGCCCAATATCCGCGTCGGCGTCGCCATGATCACTTCGGCGCCCGAGGCGCTGGCCCTGCACGAGAAGATGGCGAAAGACCTGTGGGCGAGCGCGCTCAAGGGGCCGGCCGCGGTGCGGTTCATGCGCGCGACGGTGGAGAAATTATCGAGCGCTTAGCGCATGATCCGGAAAAGTGTGAAGCGGTTTTCCGAAAAGATCATGCGCAAACAAAGATGCCTGCGGCAGCTCACACGTTCAGCCGGTGCATTTGCCCCGCCGGATAGCGCGTGCCGGCTGCGGCACCGGGCGGAGCAACACGATCGATCTCGGCAAGATCCTCTGCGGTCAGCATGAGGTCGGCGGCGCGTACATTCTCCTCGAGGTGTTTACGTGATTTCGCGCCAGGGATCGGGACAATGAACGTGCCGAAGTGCGCGCCTTGCGCCATCGGCCAGGCGATGGCGAGTTGTGCCAGCGTTGCATTTTTCTTGCGTCCCAAGTCCTCAAGCGCCGCTCGCAGCTGCATGTTCTCGCCAACATTTTCGGCCTGAAAGCGCGGCAAGCGGCTGCGGATATCCTGCGCCGTCATCTGCTCCAATTCCGGCACCTGCGCGCTCAGCATGCCGCGTCCCACCACACCATAAGCCATCATCGCCATGCCGAGTTGCCTGCAGGCGGCGATCTGGCCTTGCTGTTCGGCGTCGCGCGACAACAGCGAATATTCCATCTGCAGTGAGGCGAGCGGATGCACGGCGCTGCCGCGCTTGATTGATTCGGCCGAGCACTCCGACAGCGAGATGAAGCGGGTCTTGCCCTCCTTGATCAAGTCGGCCATCGCGCCGACGCTTTCCTCGACCGGGATGTGCGGATCGACCCGCGACATGCAGAACACGTCGAGCCGCTCGATGCCGAGATTGCGCAAACTGTCCTCGATTACCTTGCGCAAATAACGCGGATCGCCGCCACCGCGCACGCCGTCGGGATTGCCGTCGCGTGGGCTGCCGCTCTTGGAGTGAATGACGATGTCGTCGCGGCGGCCGCGGATCGCTTCGCTGATCAGGCGGTGATTGTGGCCCTGGCCGTAGCTTGCCGATGTGTCGAGAAAATTGATGCCGAGATCGAGCGCGCGACGGATGGTGGCGATTGATTCCGCGTCGTCGGCCGGCCCATAGACGCCGGACATGCCATAGCAGCCGAGGCCGATGATCGATACGATCAGATCGGTATTGCCGAATTTGCGCCGTTGCATGCATAACCTGCCTTGTTTGCCGCACGCTAGAGCATGATCCCGAAAAAGCCTGCCCCGGACCTGATCCGGGGTGGAAACCGGTTTTCGGAAAAGATTATGCTCAAAGGAAAAATCTAGACCTTGATCCGATTCAAACCCGAATTGGATCAAGGTCTAGCAAATCGAGCGGCGAGATTGGAGACCGGTTACGACAGTAGCGAACAGGATCGGCAGCATGGAATCGCCGTCATGAATTTCGACTTTACCGAAGAGCAAAAGCTATTCGCTGATCAGGTGCGCCGTTTCGCGCGCGAACAGCTCGCAGCAGGCGCACTCAAGCGCGCGCACGAGCCGGGCTTCCCGTTCGATGTGGCGGGGCTCATGGCCAAGCAGGGGCTGATGGGCATCACGCTGCCGCAAGAGAACGGCGGCCAGGGCGGCACGCTGATGGACGCCGTGATTGCCATCGAACAGGTTGCCGCCGAGTGCCCGCGCAGCGCCGACGTGGTGCAGTTCGGCAATTTCGGTCCGATCCGCACCTTTGCCGAATACGGTACGCCGGAGCAGAAAAAGCGCTGGCTCGCCGATCTGCTTTCCGGCCGCATGGTCATGAGTCTCGGCATGACCGAGCCCGACGCCGGCTCCGCCGTCACCGACCTGAAAACCAGCGCGCGGCAGGACGGTGCGCATTACATCATCAACGGCGGCAAGGTGTTTTCCACGTTCAGCGCGGAAGCGCAGGTTTTTCTCATTTATCTGCGCTTCGGGCCGGGTTTGAACGGGATCGGTTCGGTGCTGGTCGAGCGCGGCACGCCGGGCTTCACGATCGGCAAGCCATCCGCGTTCATGAGCGGCGAGGAATGGTGCGAATTGCATTTCGCCGAATGCCGCATTCCGGCGGAGAATGTTTTGCTCGGGCCTGGCGGCTTCAAGAAGCAGATGGCCGGCTTCAATGTCGAGCGGCTCGGCAATACCGCGCGCTCGCTCGCCTATGGCCGCTATGCGTTCAATGCCGCGCGCGATTATGCGGCAACGCGCGAGCAGTTCGGCCGGCCGCTCTGCGAGTTCCAGGGCCTGCAATGGAAATTCGCCGACATGGCGATCAAGCTCGAGAGCGCGCAGCTCTTGCTCTATCGCGCGGCGGCGAGCGCCGATAAAGGCCTGCCGTCGGCCTACGAGACCGCCATCGCCAAGGCGGCCTGCAATCAGGCCGGCTTTGAGGTCGCGAGCGAGGCCGTGCAGGTGATGGGCGCACTCGGCTATAGCCGCGAATCGCTGGTCGAGTACTGCATGCGCCGCACCCGCGGCTGGATGATCGCCGGCGGTTCGATCGAAATGCTCAAGAACCGCATCGCCGAGCAAGTATTCGACCGGCGCTTCGACCAGCGCAAACCGAAAGCCGCGGCGGCGGAATGATTAGAGCATGACCCCGAAAAAAGCTTGCCCTCGGACTTGATCCGACGGTGGATACCGGTTTTCGGAAAAGATCATGTTTTCGGAAAAGATCATGCTCCAACAAATAACTAGTCGCGTCTGCGCGTAAATGACGAAAGCAGCCAAGTCACCAAAGCGGCGGCGAGCACGAACGCGGCGATGTCGGTGACGAGGCTTCCTTCAATCACCGTAATCAGCGCGAGGCCGGCGAGGCAGATATTGACCACAAAGACGCGCGCAACGATCTCGGTGACGCTATAGCCGCGATCGGTGGCACGCTGATAATAGTGCGTGCGATGGGCCTGCCAGACCCGCTCGCCGTTGGAGAAGCGGCGAATGAGCGTCAGCGTCGCGTCGGCCAGATAGTAGAGCGGCAACAGCAGTGCCGCGGTCAGATGACCGCTGCCGGCGAGCAGAACCAGAAGCCAGCCGACGAGAAGACCGATCGGCAGACTGCCGACGTCGCCAAGAAAGAGCCGCGCGGTGGGGCGATTGAAATGCGCAAAGCCGAGCATGGCGCCGCCGAGCGCCAGCGCCACCGCGATGCCGTCGCGCGCAAGCGCGCCCAGAGAGCCGAGCGCCACCAGCGCGCCGCATATGGGGACGATTTCGGCGACGGTCATCCAATCGATGCCGTCCATGAAGTTGACCAGATTGACGAACCATAAGCCGCCGACGAACAGCAAGATCCGTTCAATCCACCACGGCAAAATAGGGATGACACGCAGGTCGCTCGGCAATGCATAGATCACCGTGCCGACCGCGAGCGCTTGTAGCGCAAGCCGCGGCGCAACGGCGAGCGGATGGATGTCATCGGCGGCGCCCACGCAGGCGATGACGATGACGGCTGCGAAAACTGTGACGAGCGGCGCGGCGAATGACGCACCGAGGCTTAGCAAGCCGAATCCGGCCGCTGCGGTCGTCGCGGCAATGACCGCGATGCCGCCGCCTTGCGGCGTCGGCATGCGGTGCGACGAGCGGGCGTTCGGCTTCGCCAGCGCGTAGCGTTGCAGGACAGGCTGCAAGAGGATGATCAGGCCGACGCAGATAAACGCAGAAAAAGCTACGACTGCCGCGCCGCGAACCGCCCACATTGCCGTCGTGGCTTCGCTCATCGCAATCTTCGCAGCCTTTCCTTGGCCCCGGCCCGCATTACTGGATGCGAAGCGGTGGCTTTCACGAATGCCGCCAATCCCGTGAGCGTATCGTGCGTCGGCCGCCAGCCGGCGCTCAACAGCTTGCGCGGGTCGACCTGCAGGTCGCTGCCGAATCGCTCCCAAAGGTCATGGCGCCCTAGCGTATGCAGCGTGCCTTCGATCCAGCGCGGCGGCATTGGCAGCAGGAGCGGCTGCCTCCCCCTTGCTTTGCGCATCGTCCCGATGATGTCACCAATCCGCGGTGCCGGCCCTGGATCGCAAACCACGAAAATTTCGCCGCGCGCCGCAGGCGTCGACAGCGCGAACCGCACAGCGGAGATGAAATTTTCAATGCCCAGTAGCGACCGCCGATTGGTGAAGCTCCTCAGCGGCAGGGGCAAGGGCCATGCGGCGGCGCGGGCAAGTAGAGCCATATTTGCCTTCGCGCCAGGGCCGTAAAGCACGGCAGGCCGCAAGATGGTAAACGGTACCTCCGCAGCGCATATCAAATGTTCGGCGGCGAGCTTGGAGCGGCCGTACACGTCGGTCGGCGCCGGGGTATCGCGTTCGCTGAGAATGTGATCGGCCGATGGACCGCTTTGTGCCCGGATCGAGGAGACGAATATGAAATGGCGAACGCCGGATTCAGCTGCGGCCATAGCAAGCCGCTCGGTCGCGACTGTATTGACCCGGTCGTAAAGCTCTTCAGATGCGCGGCTGCCGGTGTGCGCGATGCCGGCGAGGTGGACCACCGCATCGATCCCTTCCAATGCCTGGGACCAATCAACCCGCTGTGCAAGGTCGGCGTGTAGGAACAGCTCAACGCCTGGGGGGAAGTCGTCCGGGGGCGCTCGTCGCACGGCAGCGCGAGTGGCGTAGCCATGCCTTGCAAATTCCTGGACCAGCGCCCGGCCGATAAAACCGGTTGCTCCGGTGACAAGGACGCGGCTCATTTTCTGCCCCGGCTGAACGCGACGAGCACCCAAGTAACGAGAATGCCGCCCGCCACAAGCGCGGCGATTTTAAAGACAATGCCGGCTACGAGCACGCTGATTACTGCCAGCATTCCGAGTGGGTTATTGACGGCAAAAAGGAGTGCGACGAACTCGGTGACCGTAAAGCCACGGTCGGTAGCGTGCTGGTGATAGCAGTGCATGCGGTGCGCCTGCCAAATCTTTTGTCCGCTCGATAAGCGGCGAATCAGAGTGAGCGTTGCGTTAGCAAAATAGTAGAGCGGCAACAGCAATGCCGCTGTGACCTGTCCATCGTCGGCAAGAAGGGCCAGAAGCCAATCGCTGCGGATTCCGCTTGGCAGACTGCGGACGTCGCCCAAAAAGCGCCCCGCGGCCGGCCGGTTGAAGTACGCGAAGCCAAGCATGGCGCCAGCTAGCGCCAACGCCACGGCAACAGCGCCGCGCCGCGAATTGCCCAGATTGCCGTCGTCGCCTCGCTCATCGAATTCGTCACCGCCTTCCGTTGCCACGGACCGTTCTAGCTTATTGCCAGCGAGGAGTCGCCGCGTGGATTACGCAGAGCGCAATGAATCGCTGCAGTCTCAATGGCTTATATCTTTGCGCTCGACGTCGAATCGCGGCCGCAAATAGAGGGCGACGATAGGCGTTTTTTTATGGCCCGTGGGGGTCTATATGGGAGCGCCATGAGGGGACTATTTAGCAATCCGCGCCGCGTTCTGATCGTCGTCCACGACCTCGTCATGACGGCGGCGGCGATTGTCGCCGCATTTTATTTCCGCTTTGAGGATGTGGGCCTTGCGGAACGTTTCCACGGCCTCCTGATCATACTCCCCGGGTATCTGGTTTATGCCGGCGTGGTTTATTGGATTTTCCACCTCTACGTCGCGAAATGGCGCTTTGCCTCGTTGCCGGACCTCTGGAATATCTTTCGTGCGGTGACAGTGCTAGCAGTGTCACTGCTCATACTCGATTATCTGCTCGTCGCTCCGAATTTTTACGGCACCTTCTTCTTCGGCAAGGTTACGATCTTGCTCTACTGGGTGCTGCAGATGTTTTTTCTCGGCGGTCCGCGCATCGCTTACCGGCTGTTCCGCCATGCGCGCACGCAACAGCATCATGCCAGAAGTGCGGACGCCGTACCGACGCTGCTCGCCGGCCGCGCGGCGGATGCCGAAGTGCTGCTGCGCGCCATCGAGAGCGGCGCGGTCACCAAGATCAGACCGGTCGGCATCTTGTCGCCATCGCGCGCCGATCAGGGCCAATCGTTGCGTGGCGTTGCGGTGCGCGGTTACCTGACGGATCTCGAAAGCACCGTGGCGGCGCTGGCGGGGCACGATATCCGCGTCGCCCGCCTGGTGCTCACCCCGACGGCTTTGGCGCCGGAAGTCCATCCGGAAACCATGCTGATGCTGGCGCGAAGGCTCGGCCTTGCCACGAGCCGGCTGCCTTCGCTCGACGCTGGCGAGGAAGCGTTGCGCCTCGCGCCGGTTGATGTCGAGGACCTGCTGCTGCGCCCCAGCGTGAAAATCGATTACCGACGGCTGGAGAGCTTCATCAAAGACAAGACCATCGTTGTCACCGGCGGCGGCGGCTCCATTGGCGCCGAAATTTGCGATCGCGTGGTCAATTTCGGCGCCGATCGGCTCGTGATTCTGGAGAATTCAGAGGCCGCGCTGCATGCCGTTCTGGAAAAACTTGCGACCAATCCTGGCGCGACCACGGTCGAGGGCCGCATCGCCGACATCCGCGATCGCGAGCGCATTTTTCGGCTGATCGCGCAAGCCGAACCCAATCTGGTCTTTCATGCCGCCGCGCTCAAGCACGTTCCCCTCGTCGAACGCGAATGGGACGAGGGTATCAAGACCAATGTGCTCGGCTCGATCAACGTCGCCGACGCGGCGGTCGCGGCCGGCGCCGAAGCCATGGTGATGATTTCCACCGACAAGGCGATCGAGCCGGTGTCCGTGCTCGGCGCCACCAAGCGGCTGGCCGAGATGTACTGCCAGGCTTTGGACGCCAATGCGGCGCGATCGGCCAATGGCGGCAAGCCGCCCATCCGCATGATCGCGGTGCGTTTTGGCAACGTGCTCGCTTCCAATGGCTCGGTGGTGCCGAAATTCAAGGCGCAGATCGAAGCCGGCGGCCCGGTCACCGTCACGCACCCGGACATGGTCCGCTACTTCATGACGATCCGCGAAGCGTGCGATCTCGTCATCACCGCGGCAAGCCACGCGCTGGGCCCGACCCGTGCCGCCGCCTCGGTCTATGTGCTCAATATGGGTCAGCCCATTAAGATCGTCGATCTCGCCGAACGCATGATTCGTCTGAGCGGGCTCGAACCTGGCCGCGACGTCGACATCGTCTTCACCGGCATCCGTCCCGGCGAACGGCTCAACGAAATCCTGTTCGCGCGCGAAGAGCCGAGCGGGGACATCGGCATCGCCGGCGTCGTCGCCGCCAGCCCGGTCTGCCCATCAATCGAGGCGGTGCACGAATGGGTGGCCAAGATCAGGCGCGGACTTGAGCTGAGCGAACGCGCGGCCATCGTCGGCGTGCTGCGCGAGGCGGTGCCGGACTTTTGCAGTGAAGTCTCGCGATCGTAACCACGCAAATAATTCAAACCAGCAAGCAAAAGGCGCAAGGGCCTGATGACAAAGGCGGTTCTCGGCATTATCGGCGGTTCGGGCATTTACGATCTGCCCGGACTGGAAAAAGTTCGCTTAAAAAAAATCGCAACCCCGTGGGGGGAGCCGTCGGCTTCCTTGCGCGTCGGCGAGATCGAAGGCTTGCCGGTGGTGTTCCTGTCGCGCCACGATGCCGGACACCGGCTTTCGCCGTCCGACATCAACTATCGCGCCAATATCGACGCCCTTAAACGCGTCGGCGTCACCGATCTGGTTTCGCTGTCGGCTTGCGGCTCCTTCAAGGAGGACCTGCCGCCGGGCAGCTTCGTCCTCATCGATCAGTT
>JASHVN010000430.1 GCA_030044555.1 Xanthobacteraceae bacterium
CGATCTTGTTGTTGGCGAAGGTCGCGTAGCTGATCGGCGAGGCGTCGAAGTAGAGCTGCCGGTTCTCCATTGGCGGAACGCCCATGAATTTCTCGAAATTATTGTCGCGTCCGCCCTGCAGCTGGTAGTTCGTCCACATCGCCACCGCGTCATAAATGCCGTAGACGCCGACCAGGCATTTCACGCCCGCATCGACAGACGCGAACGCGTCCTGCGGGTAAGCTTGGGAGAATTTGCCGGACGACCAGCCGAGCGCCGCCAGCGCGGCGAGATGCGCCCCGGCAGATGCGCCCATCAACCCGATGCGCGCCGGATCGATGCCGAACTCGCCGGCCTTGCCGCGCACGAACTGCACGCCGGCGAGCACGTCCTGCACGGCCTGCGGGAAGGTCTTCCCTTTGGCCGCCAAGCGGTAGCTGAGGGAAAACATCGCAATGCCGCGCGCGGCCAGATAGGGCCCCCAATACTGAAACGCGCTGCGCGCGCCCTGGACCCAGCCGCCGCCGTGCACGGCAACCAGCGCCGGCGCATCCTTCTTGCCTTTGGGCAGATAGAGGTCGCCCGCAAGTTCGACGCCGTCGTGATTGGCGTAGGCGATGCCGTTATGGAGAGTAACGCTGTCGTCTGCCATTGCTGCACCTTGTCGCTGTGGTCCGCCGCTATCTTGCCCGTTCTGTCAACGTCGCGCTCATGCTTATCGCGCAACGCATCGTTGTCCGCCCGCAGTGGGCGCGCGGTGGCAAAAAGCGTTTGCCGTGCTAGAACAATCGACCGGTCTTGAAAAGTGTCGAGTCACAGGGAGCAGGAGACAGGATGTCGGTTACGGCCGAGAGTGCGGCACCAACGCTCGTCGTCAATGGAACGCATATCGATTTGATCGAGCGGGGATCGGGAAGGCCGCTGCTCTTCCTTCATGCCGAGAATGGCATCGAGCCGGCGCTTCCGGCGATCGACGAACTGGCGAAAGGTGCGCGGGTGATCGCGCCAACGCATCCGGGCTTCGGCCGTTCGGAATTGCCCAAGGGCACACGGACGGTCGACGATCTGTCTTATTTCTATCTCGACATGCTCGACCAGCTTGATCTGCGCGATTTGACCGTGGTCGGCGTTTCGCTCGGCGCCTGGATCGCGGCCGAGATCGCGGTGAAGTCGGCTGCGCGCTTTGCCAGGCTGGTCATGGCCAACGCGGTCGGCATCAAAGTGGGTGACCGTGAGACCCGCGACATCGTCGATATCTTCGCGCTCACCGAGAAGGAATTTATCGACATTGCCTACGCCGAGCCGCTGCGCGGCACCCGCGACTACAAGGCGCTGCCGGATGCCGAAGTGCTCGCCGCCGCGCGCGCCCGCGAAGCCACCGCCCGTTTCGCCTGGAACCCCTATTTCCATAATCCGCGGCTGAAAAGCCGGCTGCACCGCATCCACATTCCGACGCTGTTTCTGTGGGGCGCGCACGACCGCATGCTCAGCGAATCGTATGGCCGCGCCTACGCGGAGCTGATCCCTGGCGCCCGTTTCGAGCTCATCGATCGCGCCGGACACTTTCCCGACCATGAGCAGCCGAAGGTGTTTGCCGACAAAGTGCTGGCTTTTGCCAAGGCTAAGTGAAAGCCAAAATAACAAAACCTAAATAGAAACAAGGCCAAATAAAAATACGACCTGAAGAACCGCCACGGAAACCTTCCCCATGAAAGTCTATCAGTTCACCGAGCAGCCCTATTATCCGACCTGGAACGATCATTCCGGCTCGCTGCGCGTCAATCTGTTGAACCGCAGATGCGATCCGCACATCGCCGCCGATCTCTTCCATCGCTATTACGACGAGTGGCAGCTGTCCGATGAGCTTGGTCTCGACATCATGCTCAACGAGCATCACCAGACCGCGACGTGCATGTCTTCCACGGTGGTCGTGGGGCTCTCGGTGCTCTCGCGCATCACCAAAAATGCGCGGCTCCTGGTGCTCGGCTATCCGATCGGCCACCGTCCCGATCCGCTGCGCGTTGCCGAGGAGCTGTCGACCATCGACGTGATCTCGCGCGGCCGCCTCGATATGGGCTTCATCAAGGGCGTGCCCTACGAGTTTCCCGCCTCCAATCAGAATCCCGTCGGCGTGATGGACCGCTTCTGGGAAGCACTCGACTTCATCATCAAGGCAATGACCACCCACGACGAGATCTTCAATTGGGAAGGCGAATACTTCAATTACCGGCAGGTGAATATCTGGCCGCGGGTGTGGCAACAGCCGCATCCGCCGATCTGGACCACGACCGGCTCGACCACGCAGGCGCGGATCTTGGGCGAGCGCGGCTACGTGATGGCGACGCTCGGCTCCGGCTACAACACCCGGCCGCTCTATGACGCGTATCGCCGCGGCTATGCGGCAAAGTGGGGCAAGGCGCCGGGCGCAGACCGCTTCGCGTATTTGGGCCTGGTCGCGGTGGCGCACGATAAGGATGAAGCGCGCAAGCGCGGCGATCTGATTGCCGGCTATCTGCGTTCGTCATCGATCGTGCATGTGCCGTTCCGCAATCCGCCCGGCTTCTTGTCGGTCGAGGATAACGCCAGGCTTCTGCGCGGGCAGACGCCGCCGCGAAGCTTTACCAAGGACCGCCGCGCTATCGACATGCGCACGGCCAGCGTCGAGGAGTTGATCGCAGCCGGTATCCTGTTCTGCGGCACGCCCGATGAGGTGTACGAACAGATCATCGACTTCTGCGATTATTGCGGCGGCATGGGCAATTTGTTGATGATGGGCCATGCCGGCTTCCTGACGCACGAGCAGACCACCGACAATCTCACGCTGTTCGCGCGCGAGGTCTATCCGCGGCTGAAAGCCTGGAAACAGCCCGACGCCGAAGAGATGACGGCGCAGGCGGTGGCGGCGGCGCAAAAAAACCCGGCGAGTGCGTCGGCGAGCGTGCGCGCCGGCGACCTCGTCGACGCGGCCATCGGCGCGCGGTGATCGTCGCGCGGCGCGCTGCGAAGGGCGAACCCGGGATCCATAGGCACTAAAGCGCGATGATTTGAAGATGAAT
>JASHVN010000431.1 GCA_030044555.1 Xanthobacteraceae bacterium
GGCGGAATCACCCAGGCGTCGACGCGGAAATTGGCCGGCAGCACCACGCCGTGCCAGTCGAATGCCGTGGCGATGCGGCTGAGCCGCTCGCCGCCGGCGGCAAAGAAGGTGGCGATGCAGGCGAGAAGGACGAGGCCGCGCACCGCGTAGGGGTCGCGCGAGGCGAGCCGCGGCGCCGGCAAGCCGGCCTTGAGCGAACGCGCGGCCTGGCGGGCGCGCTCGAGATGGGCATTCCACAGCGCCAGCGAGTAAGGATCCTGTGCGCTGACCGCGAGCTGGTCGCCCATGGCGGTCGCCGGGCGATGAGGAATGCCGCTGTCGCGATCGAGCCGGCGCAGGCCGTCACCCGCGCCGGGCATGCGTAAAAACGCAAACGGCACAGCCGCGGCAACAGTCAGTGCCGCGAAAGCCAGAAGCCCAATGGCGCGGCCGAGCGGCGGCAGCCACAGCCACACGCCGAGCCACGACACCGCGAGAAACAATCCGATCACGGTCGCCAGCGTCGCCAGCGCCGGCCACAGCCGTTCCCAGAAGATTGCCCAGCGCGCGCGCGTAAGCGCGGTTGCCAGCGGGGAACCGGCAGCCGCTTCGCCGCCTCGTCCAGGCGCGGAATCAGGCAAAATCGCCTCTGTCACCAGTCGCTCCGCAAGCCGCTGTCGCGCATAACGATTCGTACTAGTGTCCCGATTCCGAAGTTCGCGTGTGCTAGCAGCGGCTCTGATGCGAACTTCGAAATCAAAGGGACACTAGCACTTAATTGATTCTAGTGTTGTTTTTGGATTTGAAGTTCCTACTCGAGTTTGCCGCTGGACCTTAGGAACTTCAAATCCACCACACTAGAGAACACGTTAACATGAGGGCGGGTTCAAGGCACTCCGCCAGTCAGCGCACTTACCCAACGCACTTAAATGTGAAGCAAGATCAGCGCCAGGGGCTCCGACGATAATGTCGACGGGAGCCAGCTACGGAAACCGGCTATGAGAGCCACGGCGCCAGGCGGTCGAGCGCGATCAATTGCTCGGCCGTGACCCGCGGCCGGACCAAAGCCCATTCGCCTTGCCGCACAAGCACTTCGGGGATGAGTGGACGGCTGTTATAGGTGCCTGACTGCACCGCCCCATAGGCGCCGGCACTCATGACGGCGACAAGGTCACCAGGCTCCGCCGGCGGCAAGGAGCGCTCCAGCGCCAGGAAATCGCCCGACTCGCACACCGGGCCGACCACGTCGGCGACGACTAGCGGCGCGCCGGCCGCTGCCTGCCGCACCGGAATGATCTCGTGGTGCGCATCATAGAGCGTCGGGCGGACCAGATCGTTCATGCCGGCGTCGATAATGACGAAGGTCTTTGCCTCGCCATGCTTCACATAGAGCACACGCGACACCAGGATACCGGCGTTGCCGACAATGAGCCTGCCCGGCTCGAAAATGAGCTTGCAGCCGAGCCCCGCCGTGGCGCGCTTGACCACCGCCGCATAGGCGTCGGGATCGGGCGGCGGCGCATTGTCCTGGTAATAGGGAATGCCGAGCCCGCCGCCGAGATCCACATGCGCGATGCTATGGCCGTCGGCGCGCAGCGCGCGGACGAAATCGGCAAGCAGCGCAAAGGCGTCGCCGAACGGACCGAGATCGATGATCTGGCTGCCGATATGCATGTCGACGCCGGCCACGCGCACGCCTTTGAGCTTGGCGGCGCGGGCATAGACGTCGCGGGCGCGGCTGATCGGAATGCCGAATTTGTTTTCGGCTTTGCCGGTCGCGATCTTGGCGTGCGTTCTGGCGTCGATGTCCGGATTGACGCGGATGGAAATATCGGCGGTCCGTCCCTTGCTGGTCGCAATGGCGGCGAGCCGTTCGATCTCCGCCTCCGACTCGGTGTTGACGCAGAGGATGCCGTGGTCGACCGCAAGCGCCAGTTCGCGCTCGGTCTTGCCGACGCCGGAAAACATGATCTTGTCGGCCGGAATGCCGGCGGCGCGGGCGCGCAACAACTCGCCCTCGGAGACCACATCGGCGCCGGCGCCGAGTCGGCCGAGCGTTGCGATCACCGCCTGATTGGAATTCGCCTTGACCGAATAGCAGACGAGCGCATCGACATCGGCGAAGGCGCCGGCGAACACCTTATAGTGCCGCTCGATGGTCGCGGTCGCATAGCAATAAAACGGCGTGCCGACGGTCTCGGCGAGGCCGACAAGATTAACATCTTCGGCGTGCAGCACGCCTGAGCGATAATCGAAATGGTGCATGCGCGTGTTTAGCTCGCGGCGGCGAAGTCCGCTACCGCGCGCGTGCCGTCAAGCCTACTGGTTGTTGATGTGGTTATTGAATCAGCGGATCGAGGATAAAGCTCTTCAGCGGCGGCTGCGAGGCCGGGGCTCGGGCGGCCTGCGCTCCCGCCGGTTGCGCGCTTCCGGTCGGCGTCATGGGATCGATAAATTGCGCGGGTGAGGCTGCCGGCGTGGCCGGCGGCGTCGAGGGGATAGCGGCGCTCGGCGGCGGGTCGAGCGGGCCCTTGCGGCCGCAGGCGGCAAGCGACAGCGCCGCAGCAAACGCGACCGCGAGCGCACAGGTAACCCTTAGGCGATCACAGGCCAAGACTGTTCCCCCGTCCCTCGGCGCACACGCCGCGCCCGCTCATTCTAGCAGACCACGCGGTAGCGGCGAGATTTTGTCGCCGAATCCTTGGCACATGAATCATTGGCACGACAGTCTTTGCCACGGCATCACAGCCCCTGCCACGGCCTTTATGGCTTTTCCTGCAGCCGCTTAAGCCAGCGTTTTGCCTGCGCGCGCACGTTTTTCGGCGCCGTTCCCCCATAAACCGCCCGGCTTTTCACCGATTTGTCGACCGATAGCACATCATAGACCGCCTTGGTGATCCGCGGCTCGATCGCCTGCATGGTCGCAAGCGGCAGCTCGGCGAGGCCGATTCCGGCCTCAGCGGCCTTGGCCACGATCCGGCCGGTCGCATGGTGCGCCTCGCGGAACGGCAGCTTGAGTTCCCGGGTGAGCCAGTCGGCGAGATCGGTGGCGGTCGCAAAGCCCTCGCCGGCGGCCTCCTTCATGCGCGCGGCATCGGGCGCCATGTCGCGGACCATGCCGGTCATGGCGGCAATC
>JASHVN010000432.1 GCA_030044555.1 Xanthobacteraceae bacterium
TTGGGCGATCTCGACCAGGTCTTGCGGGTGGTCCGCCTCGGCGGCTTTATCAATTCGGCGCCCGGCTTCACTGACGGCCCCAAGGTCATGAACGGCGCCTCCGATCTGATGGTCGCGGCGTTCGGCGACAAGGGCAAGCACGCACGCTCGACCGTCGGCGTCGCCGCGCTGCCGGCCGATGCCGCGGTCGAGGTCGAAGGCCTGTTCGAAATCTCGTAAAAACCCAGTGCGGATCCCGCTCGACTGGCTCACTGCCCGTCCGGTCGCCCATCGCGGGCTGCACGACCCCTCTCGCGGGCTGATCGAGAATACCGCCGGCGCGGTGCGCGCAGCGATCGCCGCCAATTACGGCATCGAGGTTGACGTGCAGATCAGCCGCGACGGCGAGGCCATGGTGCACCATGACGATGTGCTCGGCCGCCTCACCGAAGGCGAAGGCCGGCTCGATCAATTCAGCGCTGCAGAGCTCAAGCGCGTCGCCTTTCGCGGCAGCGATGAACGGATGATGACCCTTGGCGAGCTGTGCGATCTTGTCGCCGGGCGGGTCACCATGCTCGTGGAACTCAAGAGCCGATTCGACGGCGATGGGCAGCTGCCACAGCGGGTCGCGACCGTGCTTGGCGGCTATAGCGGGCCGGTGGCGCCGATGACCTTCGACCCGCAGCAATTGACTTGGCTGCGGCAAAAATCCCCTCGCCTGCCCCGCGGGATTGTTGCCGCCAAGTATCGGCCGCATCCATATTGGGACCTGATGCCGGCCTGGATGCGCCATGGGATGGGGTACTTGCTGACTGCTTTGACCGCGCGGCCGCAATTTGTGGCCTACGCGGTCGCCGATTTGCCGGCCCTGGCGCCGCTGGCTGCGCGGCACATGTTTGGCTTGCCATTGCTCACCTGGGCGGTGCGCACCGCGGCAGAGCGCCAAGTCGCCGAGCGCTGGGCCGATCAGATGATCTTTGAAGGCTTTCTGCCATGAACGACGTGCAGAATAAGTCCATGCGTGCAGAGCGCGAGACACGTTCAGAGGCTGTCGGCGAGCTGCGAATCAGCGCGGTGAACGCCATTGCGGGCGTCGCTCAGGCGGCATGGGACGCATGCGCCAACCCGGCGGCGCGTTGTTCACCCGGCAGCAGCCCCGGCTCCGCTTCCGCGGCAAGTGCCGACGCTGCGGACATCGCCCCGCAGGCTCCCGATCCGTATCAGGATTCGGTCCACAACCCATTTATATCTCATGGCTTCCTGGCGGCGTTGGAGGAATCGAAATCGGTCGGCGGCCGCTCCGGCTGGCAGGTGCAGCATCTGCTCGTCACCGGCGCGGACGGCACGCTGCTGGCCGCCGCGCCCTGCTACATCAAGAGCCATTCGCGCGGCGAATACGTGTTCGACCGCGGCTGGGCCGAAGCCTATGAACGCGCCGGCGGCGCCTATTACCCGAAGCTGCAGGTCGCGGTGCCGTTCACGCCCGCCACGGGACGCCGGCTCCTGGTCCGTCCCGGGCCGCAAGCGCCGGCGATCCGCCAGGCGCTGGCGCAAGGCTTAATCGCGCTCTGCCAGCACGACGAAGCTTCAGGCGTGCACGTGACGTTCGCCATCGAGCCGGAATTCCGCTTGCTCGGCGAAAGCGGATTCCTGCAGCGCAACGACCAGCAATTCCATTGGCAGAATCAGGGCTACGCGAGCTTCGAGGACTTTCTCGGCGCGCTCACGGCGCGCAAGCGCAAGACCATTCGCCGCGAACGTCACGATGCCGTGGAGAACGGCATCAGCGTGCATTGGCTCACCGGCCGCGATCTCACCGAGGACGTTTGGGACGCGTTCTTTGCCTTTTACATGGAGACTGGCTCGCGCAAATGGGGCCGGCCTTATCTCACGCGCGAGTTCTATTCGCTGGTCGGCGAGAAGATGGCCGACCGCATCCTTTTGGTCATGGCCAAGCGCGCCGGGCGCTGGATCGCCGGCGCCATCAATTTCATCGGTTCGCACACTTTGTTCGGCCGCCATTGGGGCGCTATCGAGCATCATCCGTTTTTGCATTTCGAGCTGTGCTACTATCAGGCGATCGACTACGCGATCGCGCACAAGCTTCCTTACGTCGAGGCCGGCGCCCAGGGCGAACACAAGATCTTTCGCGGCTACATGCCGAACACGACCTATTCGGCCCATTACATTGCCGATCCGGCGCTGCGGCGGGCGATCGCCGACTATCTGGTGCGCGAGCGCGCTTATGTGGCGGAGGTCGGCGCCGAGCTTGCCGCCGCCGCGCCCTATCGCAAGGATTTGGTGATCGGTCCGCAATAATGGCGACCGCATGGAAGACGCGGAGAGCGAAATGCCGGCCTACGATTCCAACAACGTATTTGCCAAAATCCTGCGCGGCGAATTGCCCGCCCACAAAGTGTACGAGGACGACGGGGTTTTTGCCTTTCTCGACATCATGCCGCGGACGGCGGGTCACACTTTGGTGATTCCGAAGGCGCCGGTGCGCACGTTCCTCGATATCGATCCGGACGATCTCGCCCATCTCATCAAGGCAACCCAAACGATCGCGCGGGCGGCGGTGAAGGTGTTTGCCGCCGATGGGCTGACCATTCAACAATTCAATGAGCCGGCTGGCGGACAGGTGGTCTTCCACCTGCATGTTCACGTGATTCCGCGAAAAAACGGCGAGCCGTTAAAGCCCCCGGCGAGCTTCAAGGAGGATCCGGCGGTGCTGTCGGATCAAGCCTTGCGGCTTGCCGCGGCGCTCAAGAGCGGCTGACGATCAGGCGGCTGGAGCAGAATGGGTTTTATTTGAATCGCCATTCTGCTCTAGCTTATTGTTGGAGCGTGATCTTTTCCGAAAATCGGTATCCACTTTTCGGGATCATGCTCTAACGCCCGCGCGAGACGCGCTCAATTTCGGAGCGCACCATGCGCTCGACCATGCCGGGCAGGTTTTCGTCGAGCCAGGTCTTCAGCATCGGCCGCAGCATTTCGCGGACCAAATCCTCCAGCGTGCGGGCGTTTTGCACCAGCACGGTCTGCGCCAGCGTGTTGAACGCCGAATCGACCGCTGCGCTGGTCTTGGCCGAAAGCAGTTGAGCTGGCGTTTCGCGAAGCGGTGTCGACACCGGCTTCTCCTCGACCTCGTCGAAGCTGATGTCGGAGCTGCTGTCTATTGTGCGAAATCGCGGTGCTGACGGTGTCGGCATTGGCGCTGTCATTGATTCGGTCAGTTCGAGAATGTCGGCGGGCTGCTCATCAACGTCGGCGAGTTCCTCGTCAGCCTCGCCGTTGACCATTGCTGGCGGAAGGGACATGTCAGGCATGGGACTTCGCTCGGGCGGCGCGACCGCCACCGGGGCAACGACCGCCGGCGCCGGTGGAGGCGGCGCAACCGGCACTGCAACCGGCGCAACCGGCACCACCGGCTTGGCCGCCTCCGGAGCCTGCGTCGATTTGCTTGCGTCGTCATCGGCAATAATGCGGCGAATGGAGGCAAGTATCTCCTCCATCGATGGTTCATTGGATCTCGCCGGCTGCGTCATGCCCGCATCCCCGCTGCGTGCTCTTTGAGCGTCTGTTTTCAAGCCCCCGCGTTCACACGGTTCGCGTTTGCCCTCTAACGTCGCCGGCCGTTTTTATCTGACCAAGCCCCTGTCCGAGCTGAGCCATGGGGCAAGCGACGAATCATGCAAACGATTATGCAACGCCCTCGTTAAGTTGTCGTTAAGTATGTTAGGCCGGGGTGTGAACGCAAGCGAACAGCCGCCCTGCGCAGGGGATAATCGCAGCCCGTGCTAGCGGCCGTCGGGGGTGCGCAGGCCGAACCACGCATCGCGCACCTGTTGATAATGGACTTGCGGATCGTAAACCGTGACGTTGAGGCCAAGGTGCTGCACTGACAGCTCGCCGACGGCCGCAAGCAGCGTGTAGGACGCAACGACGCGGTCATGCTGGGCGGTCACCAATGCGACCCGGGCATTGACCAGTTCCTGCTGGGCGTTGAGCACGTCAAGCGTGGTTCGCTCGCCGACGCGCGCTTCCTCGCGGACGCCGTCGAGTGCGATCTCGGCGGCGTTGACTTGCGCGGTGGTCGCTTCGATTTGCGCTTTGGCGGCGTCGAGTTGTCCCCAGCTCTGCACCACCGTGGCCCGCGCCTGATCGCGATTGACGTCGAGATTGAGGCGTTGCTGGCCCAGCGTCTCCTTCGACTGGCGGATGGCCGAATACTCGCCGCCGCCCTGGTAGATCGGGATCGTCAGCTGACCGCCGACCGAAGCGAGGAATTGCCTGCCGATGTTGTAGCTCGGATCCCAGTTCTGCGACGCGTTGGCGACAAGCGCGAGATTTGGATAGAGCGACCCCTCGTTAATTTTGACGGCGAGTTCAGCAATATCGACGCCATACATCGCCGCCATCACGGACGGGCTCTGTTGCTCGCCCTCGGCGATCGCGGCGTTGACCGTCGCCGGCGAGAAACGATCGACCGGAACGCCGGGCGCGAGCTTGCCCGGCGCGACGCCGATGACGCGGCGGTAATTGCCGACTGACGTCACGTAGTTCGACTGCGCGCCGAGCAACGAAGACCGGCCGGCGGCGAGCCGTGATTCGGCTTGCGCCACGTCGGTGCGCGTCACCTCGCCGACATTGAAGCGGTCGCGGGTCTGCTTTAATTGCTCGGTGAGCACTTCGACGTTGCGCCGGTTGAGTTCGAGAATCGCTTCGTCGCGCAGCAGGTTCATGTAGGCCGTAGCGGCGTCGAGCAGGACCTGCTGTTCGGTTACGCGCAGGGTCTCGCGTGCGCCCATCACCTGGCTTTCAGCCTGGCGCACCTTATTTGCGGTCTGGAAGCCGTTGTACAGCGTCTGCGTCGCAGTGGCGCCGACTCCACGCGATGTAAATGGCACGGCGGTATTGGTGGTGCCGGAGATGGTGTTGCCCGTCGACGCGTAGGTGAACGACTGCGTGTCAGCGAAATTTTCACCGCCATTGGCGGTTATGGCGAGCTTGGGGCGATACCCGGACAATGCCTGTGGGACGTTCTCGTCGGTGGCGCGCAACGACGCGCGCTGCGCGTTGAGCGAAGGATTGTTCTGATACGCCTGCACCAAGGCCCATTCCAGCGTATCGGCCGCCGCTTCGGCGCAACCCATTGCAACGATGGCAACGGACAGAGCAAGGCAACCAGCGGTCTGAAAGAATGCCCCCGCTCCGCAGCTACGATAAAGCACCATCGCTCGCGCGCCTGTCGTTCGGCTTATCCACCGGAAAAGCTCCAGATCTCCCGCCGCCACTTTCGCCCGCCGCCATCTGGCAACGGAAACCGCCCATACGACATTAGGCGGCTGTAAAATCACACGAAACCCCTGGCGGCGATTTTCGACACAGATTTCTTCACATTGGGTCATATGCGCCACAGGAACCGGCGCGTAAACGCGTTTTACGCGTAGAAGACTTTGCGCTTGCGGCAGACGCGCTAAAACTCAACGGACGCGCTAGAACACAAATGCCGGAGGCGCCACAAAGCCGGGCAATATCGCTGCCGCAGCATCGAAAATCGGTCGGCCGACCAGGCGGCCTTCGGCGGGGCGGAAAATCGTTGCCTTGGCGGCCGGCGGCCGGCCCAAAATGCAAGCGAGTCGGCCGTCCGGCTTGAGTTGTGCGCCAAGCGTTTCCGGGGTGACCTCGGTTGCCCCGTTGAGCAGGATAAAGTCGTAGGGAGCGGCGGCCGGCCATCCCTCGGCCAACTTGCCGTTGACGACCTCGACATTGGCAGCGCTGGCGGCAAGAGCCTCCTTGGCGGCGCGGGCAAGCCCGGCGTCCTCCTCAAGCGCAACGACCGAGCCCACAAGCCGGCCCAATATGGCCGACGAGTAGCCCAAGCCGCAGCCGACATCGAGGACACGATCCTCGGACCGCAGATCCGCCGCCTGGATGAGCTTGGCGAGCACCATGGGCTTGAGAATGGAGCGGCCCTTGGCGATCTCGAGATCGCAGTCCACATACGCCAGCTCCGACAAGCTGGGCGGCACGAAGCGCTCGCGCGGCACGTTCAGCATGGCCGCGATCAAGTCGGGATTGTGAACGTCGGCGGTGAGAACCTGCCCGTCCACCATCATCCGGCGCGCAGTAGCACTATCGAACATGCGTTCGGTCCCCATGTTCAGCGCGAGGCGTTGTGCGGCAGAGCCCGGCAAAACGCAAGCGCGGGCCGCCCCCCGAACGCACGCGGCGGCTTCGCCACTCACGGCCTTGCGGCGAATGACGACCTCTCGGGCTGAATATTGCCGGATAACGGCCGTTCCTTTATAGAGCGGAGTTTACCGGCACCGGCCCGAGCACTCTTGAGCCGGGGCCGGTAACGGCCACGTGGCGGAGTGGTTACGCAACGGTCTGCAAAACCGTGTACCCCGGTTCAATTCCGGGCGTGGCCTCCAACATAATCAACAACTTGCGGCAATCGCAGCTCGGGTCGACGCAAAACCAGCCGTTCGGCCGCAGCCCGGGCCAGTTCGTCAAGCAACGTGAGGTCAACCGTGAAGGCACGGCTATTCGTGATCGGCGGGATGCTCCTGGTCGCTGGAGCGCTGAATACGCCCGCACGCGCGCAGAATTACCCGTGGTGCGCCTACGAGGGTACAGGCGACGGCTACGCGACGAATTGCGGTTTCGTTACGCGCGACCAGTGCATGGCGACCATCAGCGGCATTGGCGGCTACTGCGAGCCCAACAACCAATACGTCCCGCCGAAAGGAGCCCACTCCGGCGGGACAACATCCACCGGCGAGCCCGATCAGCGATAAAAACCGATAGCGCAATTTCATTCGCCGCGGGCGCGGCCCGCTTGCCATGGCGCGGCAAGCCTCAAGCCCCGGCGCACGAGCACGCTTTCGCGCTTTAAATGCCCGGCCGGCTTTGTTATATGCGCTGTCGCTTGCAAGCGCTCGAGCCCTGTTCCCCGGTAGCTCAGCGGTAGAGCAACCGGCTGTTAACCGGTTGGTCGCTGGTTCGAATCCGGCCCGGGGAGCCAA
>JASHVN010000433.1 GCA_030044555.1 Xanthobacteraceae bacterium
GCCAAGCCGGACTTCCAGAAAAGATTCCTGATCAGCCGCGGCCTGACCCCGGTATTCAGCTCGCCCGACCAGTTCGCCAAGGAGCTTCCCGCCGACCTCGCCGAAGCCCGCGCCGTGGTGAAGGCCTCCGGGCTTTATCCTGACGTGAAGTGAGGCACTCCCTCACCGCCGACGCGCTTGCGGGAAAAATCACAGCGCACTGACCGGGGCGCCACAATCGAACGTGGTGCGGTTTCCACGTTAGATCACCGGCGCCGGCGCGGCGGGACCGTTTGCGTCGCTCTCGTTACGGCGAGCAATGACGCACTTCTGCGACTCCAAGTCGCGTGCATGACTCAGCGTCAAGCCGGCAGCGCATTCTTGCCGCCATCCCGGCGCAAAATGCTATGCTGCGGCCCGGTTCTTAGCGTGGTACCCGATCGAGCGGTCGGCTTCGGCCGCGTGTGATCAGGGTACAGGTGGGCGACGTAGCAGATGGACGCGATCGTAGAGAAGCCGCTCGCCGCCGCGTCGGCTCCTGCCAGCCTGGGCGACGCCATTCTCACCTGGGCGCGCGTTTCGGTCGCCGGCATCGGCGGCGCCGGTCTGCAGCTCGCGACCATGCACCGGCTTCTGGTTCAGCAAAAGCGCTGGATATCCGAAGACCGCTTCTTTCACGCGCTGAGCTACTGCATCGCGCTGCCGGGACCGGAAACGCAACAGCTTGCGATCTATATCGGCTGGCTGGCCAATCGGATGATCGGCGGCATCATCGCCGGCGGGCTCTTCATACTGCCCGGCCTGATGTGCATGATGGCCCTGTCGTTCGGCTATGTGACGGGCGCCGAATCGCCGATCGGCCAGGCGATCATTCTCGGCATCCGCCCCGCCATTCTGGCCATCATGCTCGAAGCCATCGTGCGCTTCGGCGGACACGTCATTCACAGCAAATGGATGGCCGCATTGGCGGCAGCGGCATTTGTCGCCGCATTCCTGAAGATCTCGTTTCCGATCATCATCGGTACCGCCGCGCTGTTCGGTATCTGTGGTGCTTTGACGAATCTCCGCGGGCTGGCACGCCCACCGGCAGCGCACGCCGATGGCTTGGCCGTCGCTCACGACGCGATGTGGGCGTCAGCCGATCATACGCGGCCAAGCGTTGGGCAATTTGTCCGCGCGCTGATGTTCTGGCTGGTGCTCTGGCTCACGCCGCCTATTACGCTCATCGCCATTTTCGGCATGCAGAACATCTACACGCAAATCGCCCTGTTGTTCGGCAAGGTCGCCCTGATGGCGGTCGGCGGCGACTATGCGGTCGTCGCCTACGCTGCGCAACAGGGCGTCGACGCCTGTCACTGGGTCACCAATCACGAGATGCAGGCAGGCGTCGCGATGGGCGAGATGGTGCCCGGCACGATCATGATCGTGACGGAATTTGTCGGCTTCGTCGCCGCCTACCGCCATCCCGGTTCATTGCCGCCGCTCCTCGCCGCTGCGTTTGGCGGATTGCTGGCCACGTGGATGACTTTTTGTCCCTGCTTCCTGTGGATTTCGCTGGTTGCGCCGTTCATCGAAGGATTGCGGCGCAAGGCATTTCTCAACAGCAGCTTACAGGCGGTGACCGCGGCAGCGGTGGGAATGATTCTCAATCTGTCCGCCTGGTTTGGAATTCATACGCTGTTCCGTCACGTCCGGCACGTCAATCTCGGACTTATCCATTTCGATAGTCCGCTGTTCACAAGTTTCGATCTGTGGGCATTTGGATTATTTGTTCTATCGGCTATCGCCATCTTCCGCTTCAAGATCGGCGCGCCCACGACGCTGCTTGCGTCTTGCATCGTTGGCGTGATCCTCTATTGGTTCGGCCTTGCCGCATAGCGACACCGGCTGGCATGAAGCGCGGCACTCGGCGCAGATTCTCAGGGACCCAGATTCCCATCAGGGAGTCAGATCCCCAAATAGCGCGACTTGATGTCTTGGTTCGCCCATAAATCATCGGGCGGCGCTGAATAGACCACGCGACCCTTGCTGATCACGTGCACGAAGTCGACAAGCTTGAGCGCCAGCGCGGCGTTCTGCTCGACGAGCAGGATCGAAAGCCCCTCCCGTTTGAGCTTGGCAATCGCTTCCCACAGGCCCTGGATGATGATGGGAGCCAATCCCTCCGACGGCTCATCCATGATCAAGCAGTCCGGGTTGGTCATCAGCCCGCGGCCGATAGCGAGCATTTGCTGTTCGCCGCCGGAAAGCGTTCTGGCACGCTGGCGGCGCCGCTCGCGCAGCCGCGGGAACAGCGAATAAACCCGCTCCATGCTCCAGCCGTGGCGCTCGGCGCTGCGCCCGGCCACCAATAAATTGTCCTCGACTGACAGCGTCGGAAAGACGCGCCGGCCCTGCGGCACCAGGCCGACGCCGCTGCGCACGATGGCGAACGACGAATCGCCGGTGATGTCGGCACCTTTGAAATAGATTTTTCCGCGCCGCGGCGGCACGAAGCCGACGATCGAGTTAACCAAAGTGGTTTTGCCGACGCCGTTTCGTCCCAGCAGTCCGAGTATCTGACCCTGCTCGAGCTTGAGCGACAAGCCCTGCAATACGTAAGCGTCGCCGTAATAGGTGTGGATGTCCGCGACCTCGAGTATGGCCATCGCTCAGCCTGTCCCCAGATAGATTTCCTGCACTTTGCTGCTGGAGCGGATCCGCTCGGCCGGCCCGCTCTCCAGCACTTCGCCGAAATGCAGCACCGAGATCTCGCTGGCGACGTCGAAGACGATGTCCATGTCGTGCTCGATCAATAACAGCGCGATCTTCGGATCGAGTTTTTGCAGGAAGCTCGCCATTTCCGTCGATTCGCCCGACGACAGACCCGCGGCTGGCTCGTCGAGCAGCAGAATGTCGGGGTCGCCAGCAAGGCCGAGCACGATCTCGAGCTGGCGTTGCTCGCCATGCGACAGATGGCGAACTTCGATATCCTTGCGGTCGAGGAAGGCGGCGCGCCGCAATAGCTCATCGGCCCGCTCGTAGACGTCGCGGTAGGTCGAGAGCGGCCGCCACATCACGAATTTCGACGCCCGTCTTCCCTTGATCGCCAGCAGCACGTTGTCGAGCACCGACAGTCGCGGAAAAAGGCTGGTGACTTGAAACGTGCGCGCCATGCCCAGCGCGGCGCGGCGGTGACTCGGCCAGGACGTGATATCGCGGCCGAACAGCAACACCTGTCCGGAACTCGCCGGAAAAATTCCGCTGATGAGGTTGAACAAGGTGGTTTTGCCGGCGCCGTTCGGACCGATGATCGCCTTGCGCTCGCCGGGCATGATCGTGAGCGAAACGCCGCGCACCGCCTGCAGGCCGCCAAAGGACTTCGACAGCGCCTTCAGTTCAAGCAATGGTGCCCTGCCGTTGGGGCGATGATCCTCAGTCACGTCAAAACCCGATCGAAAAGCGGCGCCAGGATGCTTTCTTTGTCCTAGCGCCCCATCGTGTTCCGGTCCGCCGGCGGTTCAATAATGACCGTCCTATTCGCAGAATTTGCAGGGCGGGAAGTCGCGGCTGTAGACGGGCTCTTTCAGGTACGCGTCCTTGTTGTAAGTCCAGAACTGGCTGACATTCGGGTAGGTCTTGATCACGACGTTCCAAAGCTGCGGTTTGGGATCGCCGAACAACGTCGCCTTCTCGACCTTGCGAATGTAGATGTTCTCGACCGGATTGCGCATGTCGTCGAACGAAACCGGCCCGCGCGCGGCGTCGATCTTCAAACCCAGCATCGTCTGGATGAATTTCGCCGCGCCCGGGAACTTGCCGCCATTCTTGGCCATGGCCTCGTCGATCATCTGCGCGGTGGTATAGTTGGCTTCCGCATAATAGCCGGGAACCTCGTTGTATTTGGAGCGGAACGCCTTGACGAAAGCCGTATTCTTCGGCGTCTGCAGCGCGGCGCTGTACATCAGCGCCGAAACGTCGCCGATCACCTGATTACTGTCGTATTGCAC
>JASHVN010000434.1 GCA_030044555.1 Xanthobacteraceae bacterium
ATCCTGACCGTCCGCAAGGGCGGCATGGTGGCGGTCGGCGGCGATGGCCAGGTCTCCATCGGGCAGACCATCGTCAAGGCCAATGCCAAGAAGGTGCGCCGGCTGGGCAAGGGCGAAGTGATTGGCGGCTTTGCGGGCGCCACGGCCGACGCCTTCACGCTGTTCGAGCGCCTTGAAGCCAAGCTCGAGCAATATCCCGGCCAGTTGACCCGCGCGGCCGTCGAACTCGCCAAGGATTGGCGCACCGACCGTTACCTGCGGCGGTTGGAAGCGATGATGATCGTCGCCGATAAGGACGCTTCCCTGGTGCTGACGGGAACCGGCGACGTCCTTGAGCCCGAGGCCGGAATTGCCGGCATCGGTTCCGGCGGCAATTACGCGCTCGCCGCAGCGCGAGCCCTGATCGACGGGCCGCTGGATGCGGAGGCGATCGTACGCCGCTCCCTCGATATTGCCGCAGATATCTGCATCTATACCAACCGCAATGTCACAATTGAAACGTTGAAAGCGTGAGCGATTTTTCTCCCCGCGAGATTGTTTCCGAACTCGACCGCTTCATCGTCGGCCAGGGCGATGCCAAGCGCGCGGTCGCCATCGCGCTGCGCAACCGCTGGCGCCGGCTGCAACTCGACGAACGGCTGCGCGAAGAAGTGCTGCCGAAGAACATTCTGATGATCGGGCCGACCGGCGTCGGCAAGACCGAAATCTCACGCCGGCTCGCCAAGCTCGCCAATGCACCGTTCCTGAAGATCGAAGCGACAAAATTCACCGAGGTCGGATATGTCGGCCGCGATGTCGAGCAGATCGTGCGCGACCTGGTCGAGGTCGCGATCACCCAAACGCGCGAGCGAAAGCGCAAGGACGTACAGGCGAAAGCGCAACAGGCCGCCGAGGATCGCGTGGTTGATGCGCTGGTCGGCGCCAGCGCCAGCGCTTCCACCAAGGAAGCATTCCGCAAAAAGCTCCGTGCCGGCGAGCTCGACGACAAGGAAATCGAGATCGAGGTGCAGGCGGGCGGCAATGCCATGCCGTTGTTCGATATTCCCGGAATGCCCGGCGCGCAGATGGGCGCCATCTCGATCGGCGATATTTTCGGCAAGCTCGGCGGCGGCCGCACGAAAACGCGCAAGGTCAACGTGCGCGACTCTTACGAGATTCTCATCAACGAAGAATCCGACAAGCTTCTCGACAACGATCAGCTGACGCAGGAAGCCATCAAGTCCGTGGAGAACAACGGCATCGTCTTTCTCGACGAGATCGACAAGATCTGCGCGCGCGACGGACGCATCGGCGGCGACGTGTCGCGCGAAGGCGTGCAGCGCGACCTGTTACCTCTGATCGAGGGCACCACCGTCGCCACCAAACATGGGTCGGTAAAGACCGACCACATTCTGTTCATCGCGTCCGGCGCGTTTCACATCTCCAAGCCTTCGGACCTGCTCCCCGAATTACAGGGGCGTCTGCCGATCCGCGTCGAGCTCAAGCCGCTCACGCGCGACGATTTCCGCCGCATTCTCACCGAGCCCGAGGCGTCCCTGATCAAGCAATACATCGCACTGATGGCGACCGAAGGCGTGACACTCGAATTCAGCGAAGACGCCATCGATGCCGTCGCCGACGTGGCCGTGGCGGTCAACTCGAGCGTGGAAAATATCGGCGCGCGGCGGCTGCAAACGGTAATGGAGCGCGTGCTCGATGATGTGTCGTTCGCCGCCCCGGACCGCGGTGGGGAAACCGTGAAGATCGATGCCGATTACGTCCATAAGCACATCGGCGATCTCGCGAAGAATGCGGATCTCAGCCGGTTCATCCTGTAATTGGCTTATTACCCGTGGCGACCGGATCGATCTCACATGCCTGCCCGGTCAGCATGACGCATCTCCCCAAGTGGCCCTCGCCTCGACAAACGGCTAAGCTGTTTCAAAAATAAATCGAGGGAGATATGGCCATGGTCACTCGCCGCAGCTTCGTTGCATTATCGGCAGCGTCAATCTTCGCGCCCAGTATTTTGACCCGCACCGCACGGGCGGACACGTGGCCGAATCGACCGATACACCTGATTGTGCCGATCGCGGCAGGAGGACCGACCGACACCAACGCGCGCCTCGTCGCCAAAGAGCTGTCCAAAACCTTGGGCCAGGATGTCGTCATCGACAACAAAGGCGGCGCCGGCACCAATATCGGCAACAGTTTCGTCGCCCATGCCGATCCTGACGGCTATACGATCCTGTACGGAACCTCGTCGCTGTCGTCGAACGGTGCGCTCTATCGCACGCTGAATTACAGCCCGACCAAGGACTTTGCGCCGGTTTCACTGGTCGCAAAATTTCCATTCTTCATGTTCGTGCCGAATACCTCGCCGGCAAAAACCGTTGCCGAATTTATCGCCTACGCCAAGGCGAACCCGGGCAAGCTCATCATGGCTTCGCCCGGCACCGGCAGCGGCCCGCATCTCACCGAAGTGCTGTTCATGCAGATGGCGCACATTCAAATGACGCATGCGCCTTATCGCGGCGCTGCGCCGGCTTTTATCGATCTCATCCCGGGGCGGGTAAACTGCTATTTCGGCAGCGGCGAATTGTTGACCTATTCGCGGTCGGGCCAAGTCCGTGTGCTCGGGTCAAGCGGCAGCAAAAGGTCTCCGGCCGCGCCCGACGTGCCGACCATCGCCGAGACAGTGCCCGGCTACGAAGTCGAATCCTGGCAGGCTATCTTCGCGCCGGCCAAAACGCCGCCAGAGATCGTGCGGAAAATGAATGCCGGCGTCGTCAAAGCTTTGGCGGTGCCGGAGCTTACGGAAAAGTTCGAAAAGACCGCCTACACACCGACGCCGAGTAGCCCGCAAGGACTCGGCCAGTTTCTGGCGGCAGATACCGCGAAGTGGAGCGCCGTCATCAAATCCGCCGGTCTCACGATCGATTAGCGCTCTTCGGTTGGTCCCGGCTGATTTCGCGGATAACAGCCATCCATTTTTCCACCTGAGCGAAGGCTTCTTTGTCGGCAGAGGCGTTTCGCGTGGATTGGGGCTTTGGCGGCGGGGTAACGACTTCGGACATCACTCACCTCGGTTACGCTTACATTCGACCAAGACTGCAATTCTCGCAGATGAAATTGTCAATTGTTTAAAGGCCGGCGAAATCTCTGACCACCCACCCTAGACCTTGATCCAATTGGATTGAATCGGATCAAGATCTAGATTTTCCTGTTGAGCATGACCTTACCCGAAAACCGGTTTCCACCCCCGGATCAAGTCCGAGGGCAGGCTTTTTCGGGATCATGCTCTGGGAGCCGTCAGCGCGGCCGCCGCAGTCGGACGTACAGCGCGCCTTGACCGCCGTGGCCGATCGAAGCCTCGTCAAATCCGAGGATGAGCGAGCGAAATTGCGGAAGCGAAAGCCAGTTTGGCACCTGCCGCTTGAGCACGCCGCGCTCGACAGCATCGGCGCGCGCGCCCCGTGCCCCGCCTTTGCCGGTCACCACGAGCGCAATTCTGCCGCCATCTGCCCGGACACGCTGCAGGAAATCGAACAGCGCGGCATGTGCCTCACTCTGCGTCATTCCATGCAGATCGATGCGCGCATCTATGCGCTCGCGGCCGCGGGCGACGCGCTGTTTGAGGCGCCGCTCCAGTGGAGCGAGCGGCGGCATCTTTGCGGCGGGCAATGTTTGCGGTTGCCCACGAGGTTGGGCAGGCGCCGGCGTTGGCGTTTTGCCCGCGGCTGGCATTTTGTCGGATTTATCCCGGCGCCCCTGGCGCCGCAGCGGCGTGATAGAGCGTGCAAGGCCGCTCCATAAAGCGAGCTCATCGTCGCTCAATTGACGCCGGCGGCTCATCGTCGATGGCGCCTATGTGGCTTCGGCACCGCGGCCGCGTCGGGTATTGCATTGGCAGCCGGCGGCGGATCTTCGGCGGTCGGATCGGCGCCGCTTGAGGGGTCAAGTCCGGCGATGCTGGTCGCACTCGGACGCGCCGCGGGTAGCGGCATGTCGCGGCCGGCGTCCACTGGATCGAGGCCGCGCGGCAGCAGCATGAAGAACCGGCCCGGATTCTTGATCCGGCCGGCTATACGCGCGGCTTCATCACCGGCGCCAAAAAAGATATCGGCCCGTGCTGGGCCGACGATTGCCGAACCGGTGTCTTGCGCGATCACCAAGCGCTGAAACTTGGTCGCCGTCTTGCTGTTGGCGATCGGCAGATCGGCGTCGATGAAGAACGGCGTACCGTAGACATGGAGGGCGCGATCGATAGCGATCGAGCGGCCGGACACCAACGGCACGCCCTCGCCACCCACAGCTCCTTCTTCGTTTGGAAGATCAGTCACACGGAAAAAGACATACGACTTGTTCTCCCGCCGCACCTCCGGAGCCTCTTGCGGATTGGCCTCCATCCACCGACGAATGCTCTGCATGGAAACCTGGTCCTTGGTCAGGGCCCCGCGATCAATGAGCACACGGCCAATCGGCGTATAAGGCCAGCCATTATAGGAATCGTAATTCACACGCAGGATGGAACCATCTTCCAGCCTGATGCGCGCCGAGCCTTGGATCTGTGCAAACAACACATCGAGCTGGCTGCGTAGATAGCAGATCTCCAGATGCCAGCCATCGAGCGCGCCATCTTCGATTTCGGCCCGTGTATAATACGGCACGATCTTGCGGCGACCGACGCGGCGGCCCACCTTGACGCCCTTTGAGGGAAAAGCGTCGCCGAGCTTGCGCCAGCCGGACGCAACGAGATTGGGTGGCCGCCGGTAGAGCGGCGCATGAAACTCCGCGGTTGGTACGCGCGAGCCGTCGATAACGGGCTCGTAATAGCCGGTCAGAAAGCCGTCACTCTCGCCAAGTTCCGAAATCTGCACCGGCCGGAAATTTTCTTCGAAAAACTTTCGCGCGCCGCTATCATCGACCGGAACAGCCGCTTGCGCGCGCTCGCACACGCCTTTGAGCGCCTCGGTAATTTCTGTCATTTCGGCGGAAGGCGGACGTTTGCCGTTAAGCCCGCGACACCCGTCCAGGAAAGTGGCGAATGCCGCTGCGTGATCGTCGTCGGCCCAACCGTCGAGGTCGCTCCAATCGACCGGCTGGTACTGCGCGCCACGAAATTCCAACGGTCCGACGGTCTCGCAGCGTACCGCGCCGCTCGCGCTGCAGAGGCTGATGAGCAAGACGGAAGCGCAAATCAGCCGGGAATGCGCCGTCATCGCCGCTATTGTCCGGCTTCGGTGGCGATCACTTTCCAGTTGGGATCGCGCGAGGAAACGTCGCGCGCGAAAGTCCACACGTCGGTAACATCCGTGACCCTCTCGGCGTTGCCATCGATCACGGTACCCGACCGGTCGCGTGTAGCAGAGACCAGCTTGGAGACGAAGCGGACGGTAATCTGTGCCGTGCGCGCACGCAGTTCGGCGGCGCTGATCGTCGATGAATCGATGGAGACGAATTTCGTTTCCACCGTCTCGCCGCGCCCCTCGCGTTCGCCAATATGGGCATCGAACCCGTCAAAGACCTCACGCGACAGCAAGCCGCGGAGCTGACGACGATCGCCCGCCGCAAAGGCGGTCACCACCATCTCATAGGCGGCGCGTGCCCCGGTGATGAAATGTTTCGCCTCAAACCCCGGATCGGCTGCGGCGATCGCGTCGAGACCGGCAGCGACCGCAGAGCCGCTTTCGGCGATTCCCTTCCACCGTTCCCCAGGCGCTTGCGCCGTTTCTGGCAGGCGCGGCGGCTGCGCTTCGGCCGGACGCGCCGGCAGCGTTACGACCTTGTCGTTTGCCGGACTGCGGACCGCGTCCCGCGCCGAAAATGGATCATACGGCGGCCGCTCGCGACCGGTGCGGCGACCCAGCACGCTGCGCAGCCGCAGGAAGATGAACACCGCGAGCGCCAGAAAGATGATGGTGTAGATGTTATCCTCGAACACGTCTCGTAATCTTTCGGCGTTGCGCGTAGGGCTGCCCGGTTAGCCAGGACGGGTGGAACCGGCAAAGCCGCAAGGGCAAGCTCAGTTCCCCGGCTAATGTAAGCACGCGCGAGGAAGCCTCCAGGGGCCGCGGGCGCGCAGGTATCACCATAACCCGAGTGCAAGTTTAGACGATTGGGGCTATAAGGCCAACATCCTCAAGCGGCATGCTTGACCGATTATGTTCGAATTCAAGTGATCCATCGTCAGCGCTTG
>JASHVN010000435.1 GCA_030044555.1 Xanthobacteraceae bacterium
GCCTATCCGAGCGGTTATGCACACGCATGCCGCGACTTTTTCACAGCATTGGCGAGGATGTTTTCACAGCCTTGTCAACGCGCGGGGCGCAGTGGCGCGGCCCGCGCGTATGCCGATCGACAATTTCGTGCTCAAGTTCCGCAAGCCATGTGGTAGTTTTGCTCCACGCCGGACTAGTGGAGCGGATTTGACATTCGCTACCCCCAAGCCGCTAGCTCGCGAAGCGTAGCGACGAAGCAATCCATAGGTTTCCTGGTGCCCGGATTGCTTCCCCCCTCGCTTTGCTCGGGGTCGCAGCCTCGGGGCGCGGTCGCGGTTCTTCGCGACGGCGAAGAAACCTCGGATCAGGCTTCGGCCCCGTCACGCCGACCGAGCGTACGCGACCGACCGGCGGCGGCACTCAATCTCAATACGGGTTGCTGTAGCCGTATTGCGGCGGCTGGGAGTAGCCGTAGGGCTGCTGATAGTAGCCCTGCCCGCCATAGGGCTGGTACGCCGGCCGTCCGTAATAGTAAGGACGCGGCTGCGGCGGAAAGGCGGCCTGGGCCTGCTGGCTGTCTTGACCGTAGCCTTGTCCGTAACCCCGACCGTAGCCTTGACCGTAACCTTGGCCATACGGTTGGCCGTAGGCGGGGCGGTTGTCGTAGCCGTAGGGCGCCGGCTGGCCGTAGCCGGGAGCAACCGACAGGGGAGGCTCGTTCGTCGCTTCGCGCATCTGACCCGGTCGCTGCGCCACCAGCGGCGCGCTCCGCTGCGGGATGTGGCCGCTGATCTGCACCGTGGTGTTGGCCATGCCTTCCTGCTTCACCAGACTGAACAGGACCGCGCCGTGAGCCGGCGACAGCCGCACGCAGCCGTGGGAGACCGCCATGCCGAGTTGCGGGACATCGTTGAAGCCGTGAATGGCGTGACCCTTGAGGTCGAAGAACATCGAATCCGGCATGAACGCGTTGTCGTATTCCTTTGAGCGATGATCGACGTCCATGCGGTTGATCTTGAAGACGCCGCTTGGGGTGTCGTAGCCCGCCCGGCCGGTCGAAACCGGCCAGTCGTAGCGCGTTTGTCCATCGACCGAGACCAGCATCCGCTGCGTCGATTTGTCGATCGAGATCACGATATTGGCGTAAGCGGCCGAGGAAAACGGCAACGCCAGCGCCGCTCCGAACAGTGAGGCGTACAGCATTTTTTGCGGATGCATGCTTGGCACCTGATGCGATGGGGATGGGACTGATTGACACCGACCGATAGGACGCGCCCCGCTTTGAAGATGAAGTCTCTCCCGGATAAATGGTTCAGATCAACTATCCGAAAGTATGCGTGCGCGCCGGGCAAAATGGTGAATGAAATGCGGCGGCAATAGTCTGTGTCCGCGGCGCCGCGTTCACAATCGCGTGGCCGCTTTCATGGTGTCGCCGGGGTAATCTTGGGCTTGGCGCCCCTGATGCGCGCGAGGCCGGGAGCCGCGCCCCAACCTCAATGCCGCTTGAAATACTGCACCGCGCGCTCGTGCTTCTCCGCCGCGGCGCGGCTCGCGAAGGTGCCGAGATTGCGCCGCTTGCCGGTCTTCGGATTGACCTTGCGCGAATAAAGCCGGTATTTGCCGGAGGACAGTTTGCGGATCATGGCGGACTCCTGGCGCTCTCGTTGGCTTCATTTCCACAAGAGCTGGGAGACGCAACCCGTTCCCTGCCGGGGCCGGCCGACATTTGCTCAATCGCCATTGATCGCTTCCTCCAGCGGCGCCTTTCCAGCAGCGTGCATCGCGGCGCGGTAGGCAAACACCACACCGGGGCCGAGCGTGGTGCCCGGTCCGGGATACGCGCCGCACATGATCGATGCCATGTCGTTGCCGCAGGCATAAAGGCCGGGGATCGGCTGGCGGTCGTTGTCGAGCACGCGCGCGTGCGCATCCGTGGACAAGCCGGTACTGACCGCGATGTCGGCGGGCCAGATTTCGAGACCATAATAGGGCGCGGTCGCAAGCGCACCGATGCAGGGATTGGGCTCGTGCGAGGGATCGCCGTTGAAGCGGTTCAGCTCGGTCTCCCCTTTGCCGAAGTCGGCATCGATGCCGATCCGCGCGAAGCCGTTGTGGCGCTCGACCGTTTGGCGCAGACCCGCCGCGTCGATGCCGAACGCGGCGGCGAGAGTCTCCAGCGTATTGCCGCGCTTGAGGTATCCCGCCTGCAGCAACCGCCGCAGGTTGCCGGCGCCGGGATAGACGACGCCCAGCCCGTATTTTTTGATGAACCTCGCGTCGCAGATCAGATAACAGGGAATGCACGACGACGTGTTGGACGATGCTTTGGCGTTGGCCGCGAACATCGCCTCGACGAAGTCGTGATACGACACGGCTTCGTTGACGAAGCGCTCGCCGCGCGCATTCACCGCGATCAAGCCCGGCTTGGCGCGGTCGAGCAGCAGGTGCGGGTAGAGACCCTTGCCGCCGCCCGCCCGCGTGGTGACGGACGCCGGCGTCCACAATCCGCTGTGACCGCTTTCCTCCGGCGCGATGCGCGCGCCGAGCCTTTCGCCGATGGCGATGCCGTCGCCCTGGTTGAATTCGCTCGCCATCGAGTGAACCGGCACCGGACGCGGCATGAAGGCATCGCGATATGTTTTGTTGTGGCCATAGCCGCCGGTGGCGAGCACGACGCCCTTTGCGGCGTTGACATGAATTTCGCCGTCCGCGGTTTCGATTGTTGCGCCGACGACACGGCCGTTCTGCGCGGCAACGGCGGCGATCGGCGCCTTGAACAGGATTTCGACGCCGTGCTGCTTCAGGCTGTAGAACAGGCGCGCGGCGAGCGCATTGCCCATCATCAGCCGCGTGCCGCGCGGGTAGCGCAGCCGATCGCCGGCGTAACGCGCCAAAAGTCTCGCCGCGTAGCTGAAATTGGCCAGCGACCTGAAACGGCCGACCAGGGCAGGGATGTCGGCCTTGCCGATCATCATGCCGCCGAACAGCATGTATTCGGGGATCGGCGGGCGCAGCCGGGTGAAGTCGGCGCCGAGCAGGCGTCCGTCGAACGGCTGGGGAATGATCGCCCGGCCGCTGACCGCGGCGCCCTTGATGTTGCTGCGATAATCGGGATGCCGTCCGCAGGGCGCGAACTTCACCTCGCTGTTGCTTTCCAGATAATCGATCGCCGCCGGCCCGGTTTGCAGATACGCCGTGCGCAGCTCGCGCTTTGCCGCGCTGCCGATCAGCGCATCCAAATATTCCTCGGCTTTGGCCGCGCTGTCGTCGAAGCCGGCGCGCTTGCTTTGATGATTGCCGGGAATCCACAGCGTGCCGGCCGACGTGGATCCCGTGCCGCCCACTTGATGCGATTTCTCGCAGATGAGCACGGAAAGCCCTTGCAGGCTCGCCACCAGCGCCGCGGTCATGCCGGCCGGCCCGGCCCCGGCGACCAGGAGATCGACTTCGCGTTCTTGTGCCATTGCGCTTTGCGTCACCGTGCTTCGCCTGCCTCGTGTGCCTGCACGCCGATGAGTATTGTCCCTCATGCTGAGGCGGCCGCGCAACCCGCGGCCCTCGAAGGATGCAGCTCAAGCGCCGGGGCCTCGCCCTTCGAGGCTCGGCGCTTTGCGCCGAGCGCCTCAGGGTGAGGTGAATGCTAATGCCGCTTGAAATACTGCACCGCGCCGTCAAATTATTTCAGCAATTCTCGAAATTTCCCTTGACGGCCCGATTATATTTCAATAATCGTTGAAATATGAAGAAGGATCATGCCGTCGCGGCTTTGGCCGCGCTCGCCCAGGACAGCCGGTTGGATGTGTTCCGCCTGCTGGTGCAGGCCGGACCGGATGGAATGCCGGCCGGCCGCGTCGCCGAAGCGCTCGGCCTCGCCCCCAACACGCTGACGTTTCACTTCGACCGGCTCCGCGACGCGGGGCTGGTCACGGTGCGCCGCGACGGCCGCTCGATGATCTATGCGGCGCGCTTTGCGACGATGAATGAGTTGCTCGGCTTCCTGACCGAAAATTGCTGCCAGGGCGCGCCGGAGGCGTGCGGCCCAGCACTTGTCTGCAAGCCGGCGCGCGGCAAGCGCGCGAAGGTCTCGGTATGAAGGAGAGATAAGGTGAAGCGATTTCACGTCCACGTCGCCGTCGACGACCTCAAACAATCGATCCGCTTCTATTCGGCGCTGTTCGCGGCGGAGCCGTCGGTCACCAAGACCGATTATGCCAAGTGGATGCTCGACGATCCGCGCGTCAATTTCGCCATCTCGACCCGCGGCCGGCAGCCCGGCCTTGACCATCTCGGCATCCAGGCTGAAAGCGGCGACGAACTGAAAGACATTTACGCCCGGCTGCACCAGGCGGGCGGCAACATCGTCGAGCAGGGCCAAACCTCGTGCTGCTACGCCAGGTCGGAGAAATCCTGGATCGATGATCCGTCCGGTATTTCATGGGAGACGTTCCACACGACAGGCGAGAGCACCGACTATGGCGACGGCTCAGGCGAGCGCGTGGCGCGCCTCGCCCATGAGACGTCGTGCTGCGCGCCGGCGCCGGCGCCCAAAGTCGCCGAGCCCGCGTGCGGTTGTTCGTGAGCTGTGCCGTGACTGAACCATACAACGTGCTGTTTCTCTGCACCGGCAATTCGGCGCGCTCGATCATGGCGGAAGCCATCTTGAACAAGTTGGGCGCGGGCAAATTCCGCGCCTACAGCGCCGGAAGTCAGCCCAAAGGCCAAGTACATCCTGAAACGATCCGGCTGCTGCAAAGCCTCGGCTATGACATTTCAAGCTTTCGCTCGAAGTCGTGGCAAGAATTTGCCAAACCGGGCGCGCCGCCGTTGGATTTCGTCTTTACCGTCTGTGACAACGCGGCTGGCGAGACGTGCCCGGTGTGGCCCGGGCAGCCCATGACCGCACACTGGGGCGTGCCCGATCCGGCCGAAGCCAAAGGCAACGCCGCCGAAATCGCGCTCGCCTTCAAGGATGCGTATTGCATGCTCAATCAGCGCATCGGCATCTTCACGTCGTTGCCGCTGCGCTCCCTCGACCAACTGACGCTGCAAAAAAAGCTCCGCGACATCGGCCGCATGGAGGGCGCGACCGCGAAGGCGGCGGAGCCGACGTGAAATCGACGCTGGCGCAGCGCATCGTCGCCGAGGGATTGGGGACGGCCTTTCTGCTCGCGGCCGTGGTCGGCTCCGGCATCATGGCGGCGAAGCTCGCCGGCGGTAACGGCGCGCTCGCCCTTCTCTGCAATACTTTGCCGACCGGCGCGATCCTGACCGTGCTCATTCTGATGCTCGGACCGATCTCGGGCGCGCACTTCAATCCGGCCGTCAGCATCGCCTTCGCGTTGCGCGGCGAGCTTCCGGCAAGGCCGCTGCTCTTTTACCTCGCCGCGCAAATCGCGGGCGGCATCGCCGGCGTGTGGGCGGCGCATCTGATGTTTGAGCTGCCGGTCTGGCAAATCTCCGTGACAGTGCGGAGCGGTCCCGGGCAATGGTTTGCCGAGGCGGTCGCCACGTTCGGATTGGTGATGACGATCTTCGGCTGCGTTGCGCGAACGCCGGCCGCGGTGCCATACGCCGTCGGCCTCTACATCACGTCCGCCTACTGGTTCACGGCGTCCACGTCTTTCGCCAATCCGGCGGTCACCATCGCGCGTTCGCTGTCGGATACCTTTGCGGGGATAGCACCCGGCAGCGTCGTTGCCTTTATCGGAGCGCAAATCATCGGAATGCTGATTGCGGTCGTCCTCAGCCGCTGGTTATGGCGCGGCTAGAGCATGATCCCGAAAAGTGGATACCGGTTTTCGGAAAAGATCATGCTCCAACAATAAGCGCTAGAGCGGGATAACGATTCAAAGAAAACCCATCCCGCTCTAAGGGTTCGCGCGCGGGCCGGTTTTGCAAGCACGCAACGGATAGACAGGCTGGCGACGGCGGAAATCAACTTCACGACCGACGATCCCGGTCCGACATTCTTTCATTGTCACTACCAGGACCACATGGACGAGGGCTTCGCCGGACTTATTGCTTATGTACAGGCGCATCAGACTTTTGCGCTGCCAGTATCGTTCCGCCTTCCGCGAGGCATGCTAAGCGATCAGATCGTGACGTAGCATTTGATGCTCGCGCCCCCCGCGCGTGGAACTGGACTCCCTGATGCTTTACCAGTTGTAGCGGAGGCCGACGTCCCCTTTGATGCCGTCGCGGATATAGCCGCTGTTTGTTTGGCCGGCCGCGAATTGATAGCCCGCCTGGGCGTAGAGGCTCAGGCGATCATTGAGCTTGCCGGTCACGCCGCCGGCAAATTCCAGCCGCGTCGCCTGTTCGTCGAGCGCCACTGCAGTGCCGCCGAACATGGTCGTCGCCTGCGCGTCCCAGTCACGCCAGAGATTGGCGCGCACGTAGGGCTGCCACACCTGTCCATCCTCGCCATTGATCGTCCACATGCCGCGCAGGCCGAGCCGGCCGGTCGGGCCCGAGGTCGTGCCGAGCCCGACCGGACCGAGCCCATCATTGGCATCGCCGAATGTCACTTGTTGCCAGATGATTTGCGCTTGCGGCTCGAGCACGAAGCGCGGGCCGAGCGGCAGAGGCACCGGATAGCCCGCTTCCAGCGAGGAGACAAAGCCTGAGCCATTGATCGGCAGGCTGGCGAATTGCGTGCCCGCGCTGCCGGCGTAATACGTGCCTTGCAGCACGGCATCGAGGTACCAGCCGCCGGGACCGTAATGCGTCCAGTAGCCGCCGGCCGAAAACGCGTCGAGATTTACGGCTCCGGTATGCGTCAGCACATAGCCCGTGGCCGCCGCATTCGTCACCAGCCCGCTGACGCTCATATTGGCGTTGCCGTAGGCGACATAGATGCCGGCGGCATCATAGCCGGGCAGCAGCACACGGCCGCGCCAGAGATCGACGCCGCCCTGGAAGCCGCCCATCCAGCCGCTGGCGCGCGGATCGGCGAACGCCTGGTAATGATTGTCGACCTGCTGTCCGAAGAAGCGCCCCCACTCGGAGCAGGGTCCGCCGGTGCAGCCGGCGCCGGTATTGGTCCCGGTACTGGTCCATGTCAGCGTGTCGCCGATGCGTTCATGCAAGGTGCCGAGCGTATCGAGGCCAAGCTCGCGGGCGGTGGGCTGCACCGCGCCATAGGTCGCAAGCTCCGGACCTATGATTGGATAGGTGCCTGACGGCAATATTGCGGGCGGTGGATCGGCCGGTAACACGTTCGGCGGCGGTTCCGGGTCCGGTTCCGGCGCCGGCGGAGGAGGGTCAATGCTGCCCGGCGGGGGGCCCTCCGGCACGGGAAAGGTCGAGCGCAGATACCAGTCGTTGGGGGTACTGCCGTTGATACCACCTTCGAACAGATCGTAGTCGTAGGCGCCGCCGCGGACCTCTCCGGAGAGCACAAAAGACCCAGCTGCCGTGGTGGCGCCGTTGATCGCGTCCACCACGAGGATGCCGTTGGCGGTTGTCTGCGCGCCCGGGCCCGTCGTGTTGTGATCGGTCAGGATCGTCGTGCCCATCGCCGTGCCGCCATTGATGACGAGTTCATCGGAGGCCGAACCATCGGTGCCCAGATAGGTGTTGAGCACGATGTTGCCGCCGGCGCCGGTGTAGTTCGTCACGGTCAATGTCTTGTAGCTGGCAAGCTGCGTCGGATCGCCGGTGGGCGGCAGCATATTAATCGTACTGTCGTTGTTGGTCAGATTGGTCGCATTGGAGCTTGCGGTCATATTCCAGAGCGTGCCGTTATTCAGCATGACGTTGCTGGTGCTCCCGCTCGCGGTCGTAATCGCGCCGGTCAGCGTCGAATCGCTGCTCGTCAAATTGGCCGTGGCGCCGTTGACGACGCTCATCAGAATCCCGTTGTTTCCCGAATAGGGGTTGCCGGTGACCGTCGCGCCCACGGTATTGATCGTGGCGGTGCCGCTCTGCACCGCGAACGCGTCAGCCGCTGAACTGACCGTTGTGCCGTTGAGGTTCAGCGTGTCCGCACCGGCCGGCGCCTGAAAGAGAAACCCGTAGCTGCCTGCGGGCGACCCGGCGGTGGTGGTGACGCTGCCGCCGGTCAGCGCAATGGTGGCGCCGCCATCTAAAACGCCGCCGATGGCCGGCCCTCCCTTGCTGGAAACCGAGATGACGGTGCCCGTGCCGGTGATGCTGCTGCCGGCACCGTTGGCAAACAGCCCCTTCTCATTACCGCCATTGCCGGTGACGGCGACCGTGCTGTTGTTGAGCGTGACGCTGGCGCCGCCGGTGGCTTCTGCGCCGGTGTCGTTGCCGCCGCCGCCCGGCATCGTCAGCGTAACACCATTGGTAATGATCTGACTGCCGGCGCCGGACGCCAACAGTCCCGTATTTCCGCCGCCGCCTGCGGCGTACGTTATGGTGGTCCCGCTGTTCAGCATGATCACGCCGCCGCCGGTGGCGTCGGCGCCGATGTTATTTCCCGCACCGTTCAAATTTACGGTGAGGCCGGTGGCAATGATCTCGCTCGGCTGCCCGGTACTGGCGCTCACGCCATTGGCGACAAGCGCAGTCCCTCCGCCGCCGAACGCCGGATTGATCGTCGATCCGGCCTGAAAGATGATCTCTCCGCCGTTTTGCGCCGAAGCCGCCGTGGCCCAATTCCCGGTGATGGTCGATCCTGAGCTGAAGATGATGATACCGTTGGTCGACGCTAGGGCACCGGTGCTGCCGCCATTGTTCGGACTGACAGTGACGTTGTTGGTGGTAATTTGGGAGATCGGGGCGCTGGCATCGGTGGCGTAGATCACCGGATTGCCCGCGACGCCCGGAACATTCCCCGTCAGCGTCGTGTTCGGAGCGATGCTGCAAGACGTGCCGTTGGTCACCGCGACGGAGCTGTTGGACACCGTGCACGTCTGCGCTAGCGCTCCGCTGGCCAGACCGCAGGCGGCCATGAAGGCGAGCGCAGCGAACAGCGGGCGTGATGATCGTGATAAGCGTATCCACAAAACGGACGGCTCAGCCCCCGCTGGCGCAACGGTCTCAAGCATCCGTCCCTGCTGCCGGCGAACAGGTCGCGAACAACACGCGGCGCACCGCCTCGAGCCTCATGGCACATTCCCCGACTGCGGCGACCCCCGCCGGCGGCGAGATCAGGAATGCGAGATTCGATGCGTAAATTGAAATCCGGGAAAAGACGTAGGTATTCCGTAGTCCCTCGGAAAGACCCGGTTTAATTTTCTCGATGCCGTTTTGCGGCAACAGTCATCGGCGTCACGCGAGGTCGCGTCGGCATTCGCCGCGCTCGAAGGATGAGCGACCGTGTCTGTTATTCCAGAGCTGTGAGATGGTTGCGTTTCACATCATCAGATGCGAGACGTTTTTCACCACCGTGTAGTGCGACAGTCCTTCGGTGCCGCCTTCGCGGCCGTAGCCGCTGTCCTTGACGCCGCCGAACGGTGTCTCGGCGATCGAGGCCACGAGATTGTTGATCGACAGATTGCCGACCTCGACGCCTTCGGCGAGCCGGTCCGCGTTGCGCGCCGAGCGGGTGAAGGCGTAGGCGGCGAGCCCATAAGGCAGCGCGTTGGCTTTTTCGATGGCGTCGTCGAGCGACTTCACCGGATTGATGAGCGCCAGCGGGCCGAACGGCTCCTCATGCATGGCGCGGGCGTCATCCGGCAGATCGGCGAGCACGGTGAGCGGAAAGTAATAGCCGCGATTGCCCAGCCGCTCGCCGCCGGCGAGGAGCCGCGCCCCTTTCGCCTTGGCGTCGGCGACGAACATCTCCATCGCTTCGATGCGGCGATGGTTGGCGAGCGGCCCCATCTGGGTTGACGGATCGAGGCCGTCGCCGACCTTGACCGCGCGCGCCTTCTCGGCGAACGCCGCGGTGAATTTGCCGTAGATCTCTTCCTCGACAAAAAACCGCGTCGGCGAAACGCAGACCTGGCCGGCATTGCGCGACTTGCCGGCTACCGACGTCGCCGCAGTGGCGACCGGATCGACGTCGTCGCAGACGATGACCGGCGCGTGACCGCCAAGCTCCATGATGGCGGGTTTCATATGGCGGCCCGCCATTTCGGCGAGGTGTTTGCCGACCGGAATGGAGCCGGTGAACGTGATCAGGCGGATCAGATCCTGCGGGATCAGATATTCGGAAATCTCCGGCGGCTTGCCGAACACGAGATTGAGCACGCCGGGCGGCAGGCCGGCATCGTGGAACGCGCGCACGAGTTGAACCGCGCCGGCCGGCGTCTCTTCCGAAGCCTTCAGAATGATCGCGCAGCCGGCGGCGAGCGCGCCGCCGACCTTGCGCCCCGGCGAACTCATCGGAAAATTCCACGGCGAGAACGCGGCGACCACGCCGATCGGCTGGCGCAGCACCATGTGCTTCATGCCGGGCTCGCTTGGAATGACCCGGCCATAGGTGCGGCGGCCCTCCGCCGCGTCCCATTCGATGATCTCGCAGCCGCGCAGGATTTCCGCCCGCGATTGCGCGATGGGCTTGCCCTGCTCGAGCGTCATCGCCACGGCCATCTCTTCGATCCGCTGGCGCATCAGCGCCACCGCCTTGAGAATGATCTCCGAGCGCTTGAGCGGCGACGTCTTGCTCCAGACCTTGAAACCTTCCGCGGCGGCAGAAAGCGCGGCATCGAGGTCCGCCTGCGTCGCGGTCGGGACGGTGCCGAGCACGCTCTCGTCGGCCGGATTGAGCACCGGCACGCCGGGCGCCTTCTTCCACTGGCCGCCGATGTAAAGTTCGAGATCGGGATAGTGTATCACGCGCTGAACCTCCTTGAATTCTCAGAAGCTAATTGAGCAGCCGCTGGTCATCGATCGGCTCGCCGATGCTGTCGGGCCCCGCCGAGCGGCCCTCGCGTCCAAGCGCCCAGCCGATGGCCCGGCACGCATCGAACGGAATGACGAAGGACACCTGAAAGCCGTCGTCGGTGGCGAGCGTCACGATCAAACCGTTTTTCTCGTCGCTGCTTTCGATCGACCAGCGGCCAAGGGTGAACGCATAGCGCGATGACGGGCTGCGGGTACGCCGCTGCAGCGCCTTGGAGAGCATCCGCGGCAGCGTCATCACGATGGACTGCGCCTGCTCGAACGGAAACTCGACCGAAACCGGCTGATCCTCGCCATCGAGGAATTCCAGCCGGATCGCATGGCCATCCTTGACGACGCTGCAGGTCGTCAACTGGCTGCTGGTCATCTTTTTTCGCGCCATAAACCTGCCTTGAAGCGACCGGCCTTGAAACCAACCTTTGGGCACCGCTCGCGCCTTCCCGGAACGCAGAGCCGCCGACCGCGGTTATTTTTCCATCCCACGTTATATATCATCGAATATAACGT
>JASHVN010000436.1 GCA_030044555.1 Xanthobacteraceae bacterium
TTCGCAAAGGCTTCGTCAGCGACTTTGGTGCCTTGAACGCGTCCCATCGCGCCGATATAGGCTCGGTCTGATAAGGGGTTTGCACTGGTGGCGACGATCTACAAGATTTGCGAACGGGCGCTGTGGCACGCTGCCGAGGCTGCGGGGCAGTTTTGCGGCTCGCCCGTCGATGAGCGGGACGGTTTCATTCACTTCTCCAGCGCGGCTCAACTCGCCGAGACAGCGGCCAAGCATTATGCCGGGCAATCCGAATTGCTTCTGATTGCCGTCGACGTCGAGGCGCTCGGAGGGGAACTGAAGTGGGAACGTTCGCGCGGCGGCGATTTATTTCCCCACCTCTACGCCGCGCTGCCACTGGTCGCGGTGCGCTGGGTGTCACCGCTTGCCGATGAAGTCGGAGGCCGGCGCCCGCTGCCGGAGCTTGATCCGTGATCGGGCTGTTTGATCGGCTGGCGTTGCCCTTGCTGCATGCGCTCGACCCAGAAGATGCTCACCGGCTCGCGATAAGGCTGCTCAAAGCCGCGCCGCTGCCCGGGGCCGCGCCCGACGATACGCGGTTGGCGACCCGGGCCTTCGGACTTCATTTCGCGAACCCGCTCGGCATCGCCGCCGGGTTCGACAAGCACGCCGAAATCCCAGATGCGCTGCTGCACTTGGGTTTCGGTTTTGTCGAGGTTGGCACCGTGACGCCGCTGCCGCAGCCCGGCAATCCGCGCCCGCGGCTGTTTCGGCTCGATGCCGACCAGGGTGTCATCAACCGGCTCGGCTTTAACTCCGAAGGCGCCGATGCGGTGCTGGCGCGGCTGGCCGCGCGCGTCAATGTGCGGTCCCGCTCTGCCACGGCAGGGGGCGGTGGAATCATCGGCGTCAACATCGGGGCCAATAAGGACGCGCCCGACCGCATCGTCGATTATGTCGGGTTGATCGCACGCTTTGCGCCGGTCGCGAGCTACGTCACCATCAATATTTCCTCGCCCAACACGCCGGGCCTGCGTAACCTGCAGCAGGCCGCGGTGCTCGACGACCTTTTGGCGCGCGTCGTGGATGCGCGCGAGCGCGTCGCGCAAGATGCTGGCCCAACGCCGGTGTTGCTCAAGATCGCGCCCGACCTGTCGCTCACTGAGCTCGACGACGTGGTCGGTATCGCCCGCGCGCGCCGGGTTGATGGCATGATCGTAGGCAACACCACGATCGCACGGCCGGCAGCCTTGCGCGAAAGGGCAGTCGCACAGCAAGCCGGCGGCTTGTCGGGGCGGCCATTGTTTGGGCTTGCCAACCGCATGCTGGCCGAAACTTATGTCCGCGTGGAGGGCGTTTTTCCCTTGGTCGGCGCCGGCGGGATCGATTCGGGAAAAACGGCGCTGGCGAAAATTCGCGCCGGCGCCAGCCTCATCCAAATCTATTCAGGGCTCGTGTTCCGCGGCCTCAAGCTTGTTGGTGAGATCAAGAGCACGTTGATCGCCGCGCTCGAACGCGACCGGCAGGACAGCCTTAAGGACTATGTCGGCGCCGACGCGGCGTCCGTCACCGCGCAGGAGTGGCCGGTGTGAGCAGGACCGTTCTGGCAGAGCGCCGTACACTGACGTAGAAGTGGAAGTGACCTTGAGGCGCCGGTCGGCATAAACGGGGAGGATGAAGTGATCGATTGCTATACCTGGATGACGGATAACGGCTACAAGCCGCGCATGATGCTGGAGGAGACCGGGCTTGCGCACCGGATCGTTCCGGTCAATTTGCGCGAACGCGCGCAGATGTCGCCGGAATTCATGAAGATCAGTCCCGGGCACAAAATACCGGCGATTGTCGACGATGATGGTCCCGGCGGCACGCGCGTTACGCTGTGCGAGTCCGGCGCGATTCTCAAATATCTGGGGGAAAAAGCCGGCAAGTTTTATCCGAGCGATCCGGCCGCGCGTGCGAAGGTGGATCAATGGCTGTTCTACGGCTCGGCAACCTTCACCACATTGTCCCAGCAGTTTGGTCACTGGACGATACGTTCCCCCGTCAAGGCGCCAGCCGCGCAGCAGCACTACGAGGCGAATCTGTGCGACATGCTCGGCATCCTCGATCGGCATCTGGCGCAGAGCGAATATTTCGGCGGCGACTATTCGATTGCCGACATGACCATGTATTCGGACGTCCACCTCCACGGCGTGAAGGATATTGGGCTTACGGATTATCCCAACCTGAAGCGTTGGCACGATGCGATTGAGGCGCGCCCGGCCGTGCAACGCGCCTGGGGACCGTTCCCCGCGTGAGCATGATCCCTCGAGTCAAGCCCGAGGGCATGCTTATCCGAAAACCGGTCTCCACCCTCGGATCGAGTCCGAGGGCAGGCCTTTTCGGGGTCATGCATTATTTTTCCTTTGAGCATGATCTGATCCGAAAACCGGTTTCCACTTTTCGGGATCATGCACTACGCCGCGTTTTCCAATGTCAGGCCGCCATAGATGGCATCAAATTCGATCTCGGAAGCGGGGCCGGGACGCTTGAACAAATAACCCTGGACGGAGGTCACGCCGGCCAATCGCAAAAGCCGGTACTGATCCACAGTTTCGACGCCTTCCGCAGTCGTCGCGATATCGAGCGTCTGCGCCAGCGTCAGCGTCGCCGAGATGATTGCCGCACATTCGCTGCGTTTGGTCAGATTCTGCGTGAATGTTTTGTCGATCTTGATGCGATCGAACGGGAACATCGCCAGTTGACTGAGCGATGAATATCCGGTGCCGAAATCGTCGAGCACGATGGTGATGCCGAGACTCTTGAACTGCCGCAATATCGGCAGACACTCCGCGGCCGATTCGATCAGCGCGGTCTCGGTGACTTCGAGTTCCAACCTATCCGGGGGAAGTCCGGAATTGTGGACGGCGCGCATGACCACGTCAGCCAGGCTCGTCTTGCGGAACTGCACCAGGGAAAGATTGACAGCCACCTTGACGTCGGCCGGCCAGTTGGCGGCGTCGGCGCATGCCGTACGCAGAACCCACTCGCCGATCTGAGCAATCAGTCCGGTTTCCTCGGCAAGCGGAATGAAAAGATCAGGAAAGATCAGGCCCTTGGTAGGATGCCGCCAGCGCACCAGCGCCTCTACGCTGGTGATTTTTCGCGTCCTGGCATCGACGATCGGTTGATAATGAAGCACCAGTTCGTTCTGGTGGATCGCACGACGCAAATCGTTTTCGATCTCCCGGCGTGCGCTGGCAACTTCGCTCATCTGCGGGTCGAAGAAGCAATAACCGTTGCGGCCGGTCGACTTCGCGCGGTAAAGCGCAAGATCCGCCATCTTCAACAATTCATCGGAGCCGGTCCCCTGCTCGGGCGCCAGTGCAATGCCGATGCTTGCTCCGATACTGACATCGCCGCCGTCGATGCTGAACGGCTTCGCGATCACCCCGATCACGCGTTCTGCCAACGTCTGCGCCGCCTCACGCTGGTTCGTCTCCCCGGCCTGAATGATGGCGAATTCGTCGCCGCCGAGCCGCGCCAAGACGTCGGTTTCCCGCAAGAGTGACTTCAGTCGTGTCGCCACTTCGGTCAGCAGGGCATCGCCCGCCGGATGGCCGAGCGTGTCGTTGACCTGCTTAAACCAGTCGAGATCGAGGAGCAGAACCGTGAACGGTTCGTCGCGGCGGCGTTGCCGCGCCGCCGCCTCGTCGATCTTCTGTGCCAAGGCGGCGCGATTTGCGAGCCCGGTCAGCGCGTCATGGTGCGCCAGGAAGGCGATACGCTGTTCGGCTTTCTTCCGCTCCGTGACGTCCTCGATAACCGCAATGATGCATTTGGCATCGCCCTGGCTCTTGCGGACAACGATGCGGTGGGTGGCTTGCATGTGCAGCCCACGCATCGGGGCGTCGACCTCGATCTCCTTGTAATTGACGCGTTCAGGCTCGCGGAGGCTTTCCAGGTCGGCCTCGTCAATGAGTCGCGCCTCCTTGGATTTATGGATGTCGAATACGGTACGGCCGAGCACCTCACGGCGCGGAAGGCCGAGCATCGTTTCGAATGCGCGATTGACGAGCATGTACTTGCGGGTAGTGGCGTCCTTCACCACGATCGCGACCGGAATGTTTTCGATAATGGAATCCAGAAACTGCTTGGTCTCATCCAGCTCGCGCTCGGCGCGCCGCTGTTCGGTGACGTCGATATGGATCGCTACCCAGCCGCCATTAGGCATGTGCCGGTGGTTGACAGCGTAAATGCGGCCCTCGCTCAATTCGTTTTCGCTGTAGTGGGACTCGGTGGTTGCGGCAAGCGCAAGCCGGGTCCCGATATATTGCTCCGGGTCCTGCGAAAAACTGCCGGCGTGCACGCGCGCTTCGAGGATGGACCGCAGCGTGGTGCCGGGCTTGGTCTGTTCCGGGTGCAAACCGTACATCTCCGCGTAGCGGTCGTTGCACATCACGAGGCGCAAATCGCGATCGAGCACGCACAGGCCGTGCGCGATATTTTGCAGCGCGGTCTGCAGCAGATGATTGGTTCGTTCCAGGGACTGTTTGGAGCGCTGCAGCTCCGCCGCGGTCGAGAGCATGCGCGCCTGCTGCCGGGCGCCCAATGCCATCACGATCATTACGATGGCCGTCAACAGGGCTCCCACCAGTATGTACTTGCGCAGCGTGGCGTCGGCTTGCCTAAAAATGTCGTTTTTGGATAAGCCGACCACCGCTACCAAAGGCAGGCCAGTGACCCTTCGGTACGTTATCAGTTTGCTGTCGCCATCGAACTGGGCGCTGCTGCTCGGTGTGTTCCAGTAATTCCCTGCCGGATTATGCTGCGACACGGGGAACATCGGGGCGTTAGTGATCGACACTCCGGCGTAGCGCCGGGTCGATGGTTTGATGCCGCCGCGCGCAATGACCACACCGTCGGTTCCGACGAGGGAGACGATTCCGGCGCGGCCGAGATCGAGCGAGCTGAAAAAATGCTGAAGCTGAGTAATGTCAAGCGCGCTCGCTACAGTACCGTCAAATGAACCGTCAGCCTTAGTCAGGCGGCGCGTGAATTCGATCGTGAGCTTCTTGCTGATCTGGCCGATCATCGGGTCGCTGACGTAAAGCTGATCCTCCGTGTGGTCACGTTGGGTCGTAAAAGCCGGACGATCGCCAACATATTGCGGTGTATTCGCATTTTCGCGGCTTGAGAGTGTGACGAATCCCTTCGCATCGGTAATACCGAAATGAATCATCAGGTCGTCGTGGTATTGCGTGCGAGTAAGCCAATGCTCCATGTCGAAATGCTGCGGGTCGCGTTCATAATCTTGCCGCAGTGCCAATAGCGCGTTGTCGGTTTCTTGAACGATGCGCCTTATGTATTCTTCAAGCACGCGGGTCAGATTGTTCCCTTGGCGCAACGCATCTTCGTAGGCGCGTTGGTGCTGGTCGCTCGACAGAAGATAGATGCCGCACCAGATAATGGCGATGACGACGACGCCGAGATAGGTCGTCGTCTGCCGAAGCGCCTGCGTATATTTGGCCATACCGACCAGCCTTGAGGTTCCGCGCGACCGTCCGCGAAGAGGCTGTGTCTGACAGATATTGGTTACTGTGCGGTTGGAGACATTCCGGCTCTGCGGGCGAATCCAATTCGATAACCTTAATGGTTCCGTACCGCGGCTTCGACCAAGTGACGCGGCAAAGCAACCTAATGCGAAAGCGCGGAGCGGCACGCCGGCAAAAAGACGAACGAATGATGTGACAAGTTCACACTGTCACAAGCTCACATCAGGAGATTTAGATCGGCGGATGAGCATCATTGCGGCGGTGCAACAAAGCGCTCTCCGGCAGGGTGACGTGCCGTCGATCACCGGCGGACGCGGCATCGCTCGCAGTTAGCGAAAATTTACGGCAAATAAAATTTGCGGCGAGGAGGTCGAAGTCGGCCGAGCCCACACCGCCCGCGTCAGTGCACCAAGCTAGTGCGCCAAACTGCGGGACGCTCGCTGCCGCTTCGCTGTGGCGGCACGGTGTATGTTTGCGTGTTCCTGATCCATCAGTTCGGCGCAGCGCAGCCAGCGTTGCGCCAGACCGTTCCAAACAGCCTTGTCTTGCGGATTGCGAGTAAACTTGGCCATGACCTCGCATTCGGCAGCAAATCTCAGGAACCGGTCCGTCGCATGCATGTGGGAAGCCTCGAGGTTGTGTCAGATAGTTGACACTAGGCCGAACGCCCGATCTTTGCGGAGGTTCCGACACGCGGACAAATTTTTAACACTGACTGGCCACGCGCCAGGGTCCTTTAGTCGCCTCGGCGCAAGGCCGCCGCTCCGGGCGCAGGGGCCAAGACCGGCTTGAGTGCGGGTACAAGGCGCCGCCGCTCGCGCCGCGCCGGAATCGCGCGATAGACTTGCTTGGTTGCATCAACGATGTGGACACCGGCGAATGGGGCGGAGAGCGTTGCGCCGGTGCGCTCCCATGCTACCGATGAGCGTAGAAACCAGCCGCGTGCAATCGGCGGCACGTAGAGGGCTTCGCCCCAGCCGGTCGGCGTGAACCACGTCTCGCGCAGAAGCTGGGTGATCTGCGAGCGAGAATAGGGCCGTCCCTGGCCGAACGGCGTCGTGTCCATGCGTGCCCACAAGCCGCGCCGGTTGGGCACTACGGCAAGCAATCGCCCGCCGGGAGCGAGAACCCGCCATACTTCCCGCAACAGCTCCGCCGGGTCAGGCGACATTTCGAGCGCATGCACCAACAGCACGCGGTCGACCGCCGAATCGGTGAGCGGCAATTCGTCCTCTTCGACCAGAGCCGCGAGCGCCGGCCGTGTGGAGGGCCAGCGAACCACGCCTTGCGGCGCCGGCATCAGCGCCAGGCAGCGTTCGGCCTCTTCGCGGAACAGCCCGAGATAGGGTGTTGCATAGCCGATCCCCAGCACACGCAGCGTACTGGTGTCGGCCCAGCGCATGCGAATGCCGCGGCCAATGAAGCGCCGCGCTACGGTGCCGAGCCGCTGGGCATAGAAGTTGCGAAGATCGACGACATCCATGGCAATTAAAATAGCACGTCATTATCTCGGGCCGAGTACCGACAAAGAGCCCTGCACCCAACCGTCCACCTTGCGGTTAATGGCCGGGAACGCTTACTCTGACCGCTTGTAGATATGAATTGCTAGCTCGCGTGCTAAGCCGGAATTGCTGCGGCGGTACGGCGCTGTTCCGTTTGGTCTCCTGGAGTGACGGTAGTAACCATGCCTGCGCAAACTGATCTCTTCCTCTGCCTCAAGGACAATTTCGGCGTGCTCTTGCACGATCCGCAAAGCGGCGCCACGGCCGCAATCGATGCGCCCGAGGCGGCGCCGATCGAGGCGGCGCTGCAGAAAAACGGCTGGCGGCTGACGGATATCCTGGTCACGCACCATCACGCCGATCACACCCAGGGCATCGGCGCGCTCAAAGAACATCACCATTGCCGCGTCGTAGCGCCGCGCGACGAGGCAAAGCGCATCGCTCACGTGGACGAGACAGTAGGCGAGGGCGATATCGTACGCGTCGGTTCGCTCGAAAGCCGCGTCATCGACACGCCGGGTCATACTGCCGGGCACATCTCCTATTTCTTCCCCGCGGATAAGCTTGCTTTCGTCGGCGACACGCTGTTTTCCATCGGATGTGGCCGGGTCATCGAGGGCAATGCAGAGATGATGTGGAATTCCCTGCTTAAACTACGCGCACTGCCGGACGAGACGCGCTTTTACTGCGGCCACGAATACACCGAGGCCAACATCCGCTTCGCCAAAACTGTCGAGCCCGGCAACAAGGCGCTTGCCGCACGCGCGCAAGAAGTCGCGAACCTCACCGCTGCGCACCGGTTCACGATCCCGGCGACGATAGGCGCCGAGAAAGCGGCCAATCCGTTTCTGCGTGCCGACGATCCCGAAGTCGCCAGAGCAGTCGGGCTTGCCGGCAGCCCGGCCTGGAAAGTGTTTGCGGAAGTCCGCGAACGCAAAAACCGATCTTGAGCGCTGGATCAAGGTCTAGGCGATGTATTGGCCGCCGTTTGCGGTCAGCGTCGACCCGGTGATGAGTCCGGCATCGTCGGAGGCGAGGAACACGACGCAGCGCGCGATCTCTTCCGGCTCGCCCAGTCGGCCGATGGGAATCTGCGGCAGCACCTTCTCCTGCAGCACGTCCTGGGACATGGCCTTGACCATGTCGGTCGCAATGTAGCCCGGGCAAATCACGTTCACGGTAATGCCGACGCGCGCGCCTTCCTGCGCCAAGGCCTTGGTGAATCCGATCTCGCCGGCTTTGGACGCCGAATAGTTCACCTGGCCGAACTGGCCCTTTTGGCCGTTGATCGAGGAAATGTTGACGATGCGGCCGAACTTGCGCTCGCGCATGCCCTCGATGACCTGCCGGCACATGTTGAACAGCGAGCCGAGATTGGTGTTGATCACCGACGTCCATTGCTCCGGCTTCATCCGGTGCAGCTGGGCGTCTCGGGTGATGCCGGCATTGTTGACCAGCACATCGACCGGGCCGAGTTCGGCTTCGACCTGCTTCACCCCGGCGGCGCAGGCCTCGAACGAGGAGACGTCCCACTTGTGGGCCGGGATGCCGGTCTCCGCCTTGAATTTCTGTGCGACCTCGTCGTTGCCGCCGTAATTGGCTGCAACCTTGTACCCGGCCGCCTGCAGCGCCTTGCAGATAGCTGCACCAATACCGCGAGTCCCTCCCGTCACTAATGCGACGCGGGGCATGAGAACCTCCCTGCTGTTCGTGATGGCCGGCATCGCGCCGGACATCCGCGTGTCCCCTTTGCAGCTACCTTAAAGACGTACATGGCCGGGACAAGCCCGGCCATGACTTAACTCAAACAACGCGGCCTCTCTGCTTAGCGTTCCACGCACATGTCAGCGTTCCACACACATGGCGATACCCATGCCGCCGCCGATGCACAAAGTAGCGAGGCCCTTTTTCGCGTTGCGCTTCTGCATTTCGTAGAGCAGCGTCACCAGGACCCGCGTTCCGGAGGCGCCGATCGGGTGGCCGATCGCAATGGCACCGCCGTTGACGTTGACCTTCTTGGTGTCCCAGCCGAGGTCCTTGTTGACGGCGCAGGCCTGGGCGGCGAAGGCCTCGTTGGCCTCGACCAGATCGAGGTCGCCGACGTTCCAGCCGGCCTTTTTCAGCGCGGCGCGCGAGGCTGGGATCGGGCCGGTGCCCATGATCTTCGGGTCGACGCCGGCCTGCGCCCAAGAGACGATGCGCGCAAGCGGGCTTTTGCCGAGTTTCGCGGCTTCGCTCGCCTTCATCAGCACCACGGCGGCGGCGCCGTCATTGATGCCGGAGGCGTTGCCGGCGGTGACCGTTCCCTCCTTGTCGAAGGCCGGCCGCAGCTTGCTGATCCCGTCCAACGTGGTGCCATGTTTCGGATACTCGTCCGCGTCAACAACGACGTCGCCCTTGCGGGTCTTGACCGTGACCGGCGTGATCTCGTCTTTGAACTTTCCCGTCTTCTGCGCCGCTTCGGCCTTGTTCTGGGAGCTGACAGCGAACTCGTCCTGCTGCTGACGGGTGATCTGCCATTGGCGCGCGACGTTCTCGGCGGTGTTGCCCATATGGTAGCCGTTGAAAGCGTCCCACAGGCCGTCCTTGATCATCGTGTCGATCATCTCGAAATTGCCCATCTTCACGCCGTTGCGCAGATGGGCACAATGGGGCGCGACGCTCATGGATTCCTGGCCGCCGGCGACGACGATGTCCGAATCGCCGTTTTCGATGGCCTGATAGCCAAGGGCGACCGCGCGCAGCCCCGACCCGCAGAGCTGGTTGACCCCCCAGGCCGGGACTTCGACCGGAATGCCGGCCGCGATCGAGGCCTGACGCGCCGGATTCTGCCCCTGCCCGGCCGTGAGAATCTGCCCCATGATGACTTCGGATACGCGCGGCGCTTCGACGCCGGCGCGCTCAAGCGCCGCCTTGATGGCCGTCTTGCCCAGTTCATGCGCGGGCACTGATGCGAATACGCCGTTGAAGGATCCGACTGGCGTGCGCGTGGCGCTGACGATGACGATGTCGTCTTTCATGGCAAATTCCTTCCGGGCTTAAGGGTTGGATCGGGCGCGGGCCTCACCTCGGGCTTTCCGATAATCTCACCACAAGTCATAAGGACGCCGCCTGCCGGCGACAAGGCGAAAGGCGGCTGCCATGCCAAAATGCTGCAGCCTGCGGCGGCCCGTCACAAAACGGTAGCCGCGCCCGGCGAAAGCGCCTATTTTGAGAGCAAGCCTTCGCGATGCTTTAATACGCTGATGTTCTAAGACGCTCATGTCAGAAACAATGACCACCAAGGCCGCCGCGCCGGTTGAAATCAAGAAATACGCCAACCGGCGGCTCTACAACACCGGGACGAGCGCCTACGTCACGCTTGAAGATCTCGCCGCCATGGTCAAGAACGGCGAGGATTTCATCGTCCACGACGCCAAGAGTGGCGAAGACATTACCCGCTCGGTCCTCACTCAAATCATTTTCGAGCAGGAGAACAAGCAAGGGCAGAATCTGCTGCCGATCACGTTCCTGCGCCAACTTATTCGTTTCTATGGCGACAGCATGCAGATGCTGGTGCCGCGTTATCTCGAAGCCTCGATTGAATCGTTTACTCGCGAGCAGGAGAAGTTCCGCCAGCAGATGGCGCAAGCCTTCGGGGTCGGCCCCTTCAGCTCTCTTGACGAGCAGGTGCGCCGGAACATGGAAATGTTCGAGCGCGCCTTCGCGATGTTCACGCCGTTTGCCCGGCGCGAGAGTGGCGGCCCCGCCGCCGAGGGCGAGAAATCCGCAGCCAAGCCGGACGAGATTGATGCGCTCAAGCGTCAGCTTGAGGATATGCAGAAGAAGGTCGACCGGCTGACCGACAAAGATAAGGGCGGCGGAGAGCGATAAGCCGGCCGCGGCCCGGATTTCGAAAGCGCAGCACAAGCCCCGCGCCAGCGGGGGCCAGTGATCAAACTGCCTGTGCCAAACCTTTGAGCCATGGACGTTCGGTCGAGGCGAGCCCGATGAGGGCGCCCTGCAGATAATCGCAGCCCCAGGCTTGCAGCGTGCGCGCGGATGCCTCGTTCTGAACCCACTCGGCGACGGTCGATAATTTGAGCCGCTGGGCGAGCTCGATGAGCGTGCGCACGAAAGCCCGATCGTCCTCCGAACGCAGGATGTCGGCCACAAAGGCACCGTCGATCTTGACGATGTCGACCCCGAGCTTGCGCAGATTGCGAAAGGACGTATAGCCGGCGCCGAAATCGTCTATGGCGATACGGCAGCCGAGATCCTTGACCCGGCTGACGAAGCCGCGTGTTTCATCGATGTCCTGGATCGCAGCGCTCTCGGTGATTTCCACCGTCAGGCGCTCGGCCACGCCGCCATGCGCGCGCAACAGCGACACCAATCCCGCCCACCAGTCCGGATCGGTGGTCGAAGGCGGCGAGACATTCAGGCTCGCCCGCAGCATCGGCGCCGCGGCCAATTCGTCGACCACGAGTTCGAGCACGCGGTGATCGAGCAGGCGCACGAGACCCAGCCGTTCGGCGACCGGGACGATATCGCCGGCCCCGACCAGCGTGCCGTCGGCACGGCGGATGCGCATGAGGCATTCGTAGAAAGCGGGCTGCCGGTCGGTTGCTTTTGCCACCGTCTCGTAGGCAAGAAAAATGCGCCGCTCGTTGAGCGCGGCGACGATCTCGTCGGTGGCGCGCACATTCTCCCGGCGCAGCGCGTCACGCTCGATATTGGGCCGATAGGCCAGGAACGAGCCGCGATGTCTGGTCACGGCGGTATCGAGCGCTTCCTGCGCGCGGGCGAGCACTTCGGCGACGCTTTTGGCATGGCGTGGTGCCGTCACCCCGCCGATGGTCGCGGTGACCGCGATCGGCCCGGCGCTCGTCGGCACCAGGTCGGCGCGCAAAGCCGCGAGCATGCGGTTGGCGGCGGTCGCCAGATCGTCCGGCGTGCAATCGCGCAAGACCAGGCCGAACTTGCTGCCCGAAAAGCGTCCGAGCGTATCCTTGCCGCGCATCCGGCGGTGCAGGCGCTTGGCAATTTCGGCGATGACCTGATCGGCGATCGTGAAGCCGTAGGACTCGTTGATGTGCGAGAGGTTGTCGACGCCGATCAGAAGGAAGCCGCACGATGAGCGGAAGCGAATGGCGTCCTCGATCGTGTCTTCGAGTACCTCGGTAAGGTGGTGGCGGTTGAGTTCGCCGGTGAGCCCGTCGTTGCGGGCGAGATAGCTGAGCCGGCGTTCGTGTTCGTAGCGTTCATTGATGACGCGCAAAACCCCGTGTGCGCGCGCCGGCCGCCCGTCGGGGCCGGCGAACCAGCGGCCGGTATCTTCGAGCCAGAGCTTGGTGTCCGATCCGGGGTCAGGGCGGATGCTGTACTGAATTTGATAAGGGACGCCGTGGCCGTCATCGCGCTTGTCCGACTGCATGACCGCGTCGAAGCGCGCCTGCGCATTATCCGCTTCGAGCAGCTGTGCATAACCGCGTCCGCTCGAGATGGATTCGCGATCGCGTATGAGCAGCACATCCTTGACGTTGACGCTCCATTGCAGCGCGTCGGTGTCGATCTGCCAATCGTACGCGGCCTCGCCGACCGACGCGAGAATCTGCGCGGCGTCGAGCGCGTCGGATTGCATTGGCGTTTTGGCCTCCGGCTTTGCCGCGCAGGCCTGGGCCATCCCGGAAGGAGCGGGAAACGGGTGTCGCTGACCGTTCTCGGTCACGGTCGCCTCATTGGAGGTTGTTGCCAATTCACATGGCGCCGGCGGACGACGCACGCAACGGCCAACCTACCGGCCGAGCTTAAATAATTCGGAAAACTCCGCTTCCCGCCCACTCTTCCACATAAGCGCCGGCACGCTCCTTGCGATCCTTTGACCGCAAGGCCTGCAATGTCCCATTTTAGCACATGAGTCGCCGGCGCCACCGATGAGCAACGCTCTCGTCCCCGTCATGCCCTCGCCGGAAAGGCCCGCCGCATCGAGCGGCCGCCCTGCACACGCGGATTTCATAGCGCATCTCATCGCCACAGAAGCGCAGGTGCCGCAAACACGCGCCCGCCGTCGCGCCGAGCCGCACGTGGCGGTTGCCGCCTACCGGGCGGTAGGCCAATGGCCGAGTGAAGCAGGCCGCGCGCTGTCGCGGTCGCTCTGACCGCCTTACGTCTTCGCCGCGTCCTCGACCTCGACTTGCCGCGTCGCGCCGCGGACGCCGATAATGAAGCCGGCCAGCACATCGACCAGGCTGATGACCAGCAACAGGAAAAATGTGGACGTTGCGGCGGCTTTGACCAGAAGAAATTCAATCAGCATGGCGATGAACAGGAGCAACGTCAGCACGTGATCCAAGATCGCGCGGTTGCCGAGCCGCGTCGACTTTACGATTTCCAGCCAGAGCAGGAAAATCGAGACGGCAAGGAGGAGATCCTCCCACGTCAATGTCCAGATCTGTCCGGACGTCATCGGCACGGCGACCGCTTGCGATGTCCAGAACTCGGGGGGCAGCGCGAGAATAAAGGCGACGATATTGTAGATGGCGAAAGGGATGATCAACAGGGGAAAGCCAAGAACATACATGGCGAACTCCCACATCCGGGCGCAGACACACCGGGGCGGCGAGGCCTGCCGCTACCTACCCGCCCTATCGCTTATACTCTAGCTGGCGCCCGTGACCGAGGGATAAAGCCCCTCAAGCCTCCGCCTTCTTGGTGATGACCTGACGTCCGCGATACATGCCGGTCTTCAGGTCGATATGATGCGGGCGGCGCAACTCGCCGGAATCCTTGTCTTCGATGTAAGTCGGCGCTTTTAACGCATCCGCCGACCGGCGCATGCCGCGCTTCGACGGCGACACTTTCCTCTTCGGCACGGCCATGACGGCGTACTCCTTAAGTCCTGGTTCTGCTCTCGGAAGCCGCGCTTATAGAGGACCGCCGCCGGAAACGCCAGAGCATGATCCCGAAAAGCCTGCCCTCGGACGTGATCCGAGGGTGGAACCCGATTTTCGGATAAGCATGCTCTCGGGCTTGATCTGAGGGATCATGCTCCAAAGGAAAAATCTAGCGGGCGTAGAGGCAGGAATCGTGCCCGGGGTAGCTGGCGGCGCGGCGCACATAGAGCGCGGTGAGTTGACGGACCAGGGGGCTTGGGTTGCGCGCGCTGCGTTCCACCGGGTTCGGCAGAATGGCCGTAAGTTCCGCAGCCTGCACGGCGTTGAGGTCCCGCGCCGGAATGCCGAAGGCCCAGCGTGCGCCAGCCTCGGCGCCGAATTCGCCGTCCGGGCCCCATTCGGCGATGTTGAGATAGATTTCCAGGATCCGCCGCTTCGGCAGCACCATCGTGAGCCAAATCGCCAGCGGAATTTCCAATGCCTTGCGTACGATGCTGTGCCCCGGCCAGAGGAACAGGTTTTTGGCGACCTGCTGGGTGATGGTGGAAGCGCCGCGCGATTCACCGATGTCGTCGTCCGATTGCTCCAAAGCCTCGCGGATGGCCCCGAGATCGATGCCGCGATTGTGGCAGAACGTCCCGTCCTCGGCGAGGATCACCGTTGCCGGCAGCGATCGCGCCATGTGATTGAGCGGCACCACGATGCGTTCGACACGCTGTCCGGTCGCCCAACGCCAGAGCATCGGCGTCGAGACCGGATCGATCGACCGGTAGAACGGCGCGATCACGTAGGGAGCAAGCAGAAAAGCGACGAGGATGGTGGCGCATGTCGTCACGAGCCGCCGCAAGGCGGAGCGCGAGGCGCCCTGCCGGCGCTGCCATTCCTTGTCCGTGGCGTGGTCTCGTTGCACAGCAAATACCATGGCGGCATCTTAGCCCCCTACTTGGGGCGAAAGCATGTGCCGGTGCGCCACACGACCGTCATCGCTGGCGCGGCTCGCCTGCCGCTGCTAGAGCATGATCCCGAAAAAGCCTGCCCTCGGGACCTGATCCGGGGGTGGAAACCGGTCTTCGGAAAAGATCATGCTCAAAGGAAAAATCTAGACCTAGATCCGATTCAATCGAATTGGATCAAGGTTAGACCATTGAGCTATACCGGCGGGAGGACAATGTGGCACAGGATGCCGTCGTTTCCGACGAACTGGCGGAAAAATTCAAAGTTGAGAAGGATTCGCCCTATCTGCGCTTCGTCCGCGGCGACGGGCTCGACATCATCAGCGCCCATTACGTCCCCAATTTGCGCACCGTCGAGCTGAAACCGTGGCCGCGCCGTGGCGGCAAGGGCGTTTACATCAACCACGAAGCCTCGCGCTTCTCCAATGATTGTTACGTCTGCGAGATTGCGCCCGGCAAGACACTGGAGCCCGCGCGGCATCTCTATGAGGAGATGCTGCTCGTCCTGTCCGGCCGCGGTTCGACCATTGTATGGAACAATTCCGGTGCCCGCGTGGCCTTCGAATGGAAGGAAGGCTCGATCTTCGCCATTCCACTGAATTGCTGGTACCAGCACTTCAACGGCTCGGGCCGCGAGCCGGTGCGTTTCGTTGCGGTCAGCAATGCGCCGAGCGTGATCAACCGCTACGACGACCTTAATTTCATCTTCAACTGCCCCTACGACTTCAAGAATCGTTTTTCCGGCGAGCCGGATTATTTCTCATCGAAGGGCGAGCAGGACGGCTTCCTTTCGCGCACCAATTTCGTGCCCGACGCGGTCAATCTGCCGCTGATCACCGCCAAGGAGCGCGGCGCCGGCGGCGGCCATATCCGTTTCAACATGGCGCGCGGCACCATCGCGAGCCACATCTCGCAATTTCCGGTAGGGACCTACAAGAAGGCGCACGCCCATGGCCCCGGCGCGCACGTGATCATCCTCTCCGGCGAAGGCTATTCGCTGATGTGGCCGGAGGGCGAGGAGCCGCAGCGCTTCGAATGGCAGGTCGGCACGCTGGTCGTACCGCCCAATATGTGGTTCCACCAGCATTTCAATTCCGGGCCGTCGCCGGCGCGCTATCTCGCCTTCAAGCACTGGTCGCCGCGCAATGCGCAAGGCGTGCCGATCTCATGGATCAGCCGGCGTCTCGGCGGCACGCAGATCGATTATGCCGATGAGCATCCGAAAGTACGCAGCCTGTTCGCCGACGCGCTGGCGCGCCACAGCCTCGCGCCGCGCATGGA